>CAMGRB010000136.1 GCA_946061315.1 uncultured Clostridia bacterium
TCGAGCGTGCCAAGGAGCTCCTCAACGACCTCATCAAGCAGTCCAAGGGTTCCAGCTTCGACCTCATGGACAGCGTCAGGCAGAGCGTCCAGGTCGAGGAGATCACCACGTACGGAAAGGACAGGTGCCCTGCAGGACCCAACGTCAGGGATTCCGAGGCAATCATCATCGTCGAGGGCAGGTCCGATGTCCTCAACCTTCTGAAAGCGGGAATCAAGAACGCCATCGCCGTCGAGGGTACCAACATCCCCAAGACCGTCCAGGAGCTCTCCAGGGAGAGGGTCGCCACCGCCTTCGTGGATGGTGACAGGGGAGGGGAGCTCATCCTCAGGGAGCTCTTCCAGGTCGCCGAAGTTGATTTCGTCGCCCGCGCACCCCGTGCACACGAGGTCGAGGAGCTCACCGCCAAACAGATCATCAAGTGCCTCCGCAACAAGGTCCCCGGAGACCAGTACATGGAGATGAACGGCCTCGTCACCGAGGAGAAGACCCTCGAGGACATCGGGGAGACCGCCGATGCGGAGTTCCACGACGACAGGCACGAGCGCAGGACCAGGGACCGTGAGGAGCGCAGGAAGGAGCGCGAGGACCGCAGGAAGGACCGTGAGGAAGAGGAGCCCGTCGAGGAGGAGCGCGAGGAGAAGCACGAGCGCCGCGACCGCAAGACCAGGGACCGCGATGAGAGGAAGGGCAAGGCCCGCTTCGACAACGATGCCATCGACAAGTACAGGAAGAAGAAGGAGCCCGTCGAGGCGCCTGTGGTCGCAGAGGAGCCCGCACCTGTGGAGGAACCCGAGATCCCCATGATCGAGGCAGCAGAGGAGGTTCCGAAGATCGAGGCTCCCGAGGAGAAGCCCATGATCGAGGCACCTGTGGAGGAGACCTCCGTCGTCGAGGAGCCTGTGGTCGCAGAGGAGCCCGTCGAGGAGAAGCCCGCCAGGAAGACTCGCGAGGAGAAGCCCAAGAAGGAGACCAAGACCAGGACGCTCCGCGGAAAGAGGACCAGCGACAAGGTCCTCACACCCGAGCAGGAGCAGTACCGTGACATGCTCCTGGACCTCTCCGGAACACATAACGCCAACGTACTCGGCGAAAACAGCACCGTTCTCAGGCAGGTCGCCGTCAAGGTCCTCGTGAACTCCCTCAAGGAGGTGCAATCGTTGTAAATTTGCAACGTAAATTCTTCGTTGGGCAATACCGCATTTGTTTCGTTTTCAATAAACTCGGCAACTTCCGAACTTATCACCGGAGTGGCATTCTCCGAAAACTCTGACAAAAAATTTCCGTCGTCTTTAACGTTCATCTGAATAACGACGCGCCCTTCTTCGTCCCGTTTGTGCCTTCTTGCGTTCATCTGGCAATCCGCCGCTTTTTTCATCTCTCGAAAATTCTTTATCATAACTTCTCCAAGTCAACTTTACCGTACGTTTTTTGATAATTATACAATGCGTTGTCAAAAATGTCAATTTCAAATACTAAACTTTATTTCAAAGAGTAAAACCCTTTTTCGGTTAGTAAAAAAACGAACCCGTCTTAAAAGAAAGATTCGTTTTATTATAAAGTATGCAACAACTTAAGCGCAAACGATTGCGCGTATCCGAGATAGCCCGAAAAGCGCTCGTTGACCGAAAATCTGTATTAATTTGCGTCGTAATCCTCTTCCGTCTCGGCAGAATTTTCTTCGTTTTTCTTGCAAAAGAATCCGAAAGGTTTGCCGGGGTTGAAATCCGGATCCAATATCAACGTAATAACTACAAACGCCGCAAATACGATTATGCGCAAAATTCCTACAATGCTATTGGCGATAGAATAGAACTTGTAAGCACCGGAACCGTAATAGTTCGTCGCCATGCTACCGCAATAATTGAAAATCGACAAAAATGCGGACAGCGCGGTAAATATCAACGTAATTATAAAAGCAAACTTCGCAGTCCTCTTCAATTCGTCGTCTTCGGATTTTACGATAACGTATCCGCCGACAATGGCGTAAGCTAAGAGACTGAAATATCCGCTAACCCAAATCAACACCTTTTTCCATTTTTTGGTCCAAACTTCTTTCATATTTGTTTACTCCTGTCTTTATTAGTTTATTCACGTTAACCTTCACAAGGTTAATCGGTAACAATACTTTATCGAAAACGGCAATTCACGCCGTCAACTTTCTGCTTCGTGACCGTTTTTTCGGCTACACAATACGTATATTCGTCGATCGTCGATAAATATAGCATAAAATCGCCCCGTTGTCAACTTTTTAGTCATGAAAAAAGCAAGAAGGCTTGAGAATTAAACACGTTCGGATAAAACGGGTTACGTACATTAGCCAGACTCATTACGCTATCCGTAAAACATCGTTCTTTTCGCCCTTTTTCTGCGCTATCCTCTTGACAACGTAATCAATAAGGTATATGAGAACGCACATGCCGTAAACGGCGGCGAAAACCACGAAAGGCATAAGCCATGGCGGAATGAAGGGAAACGTCGACCCCGTAATGAAAAACCAATCGTAGTGATGTCCTTCGGGAATTCCGCCGTATGCATAGTTGCCGAAAAACGCCCATGCAATCAAAATTACAAGGCCTACCGCTTCTTTCCATATTTCGCCGAAATTAAAAGAAACGGCTTTTAAAGAAACGCTCAGAAACCCCCAGGCGAACATAAGACCGTGATAGACGAAGGTCTGAATCACCTTATAACACCAAGGCGTCACACCACCCAACGCAGATCCGGGATACGTTACGTACATAAGCGACGAAACTATGGCGAAACAACAAATAACCGATTTTATTGGCTTGAATTTGTCGTTAAACTGAACGAAAGGAATAAAAACCCCCGTTAACGTGCAAATATGAAAAGGCAGTTTATCTATGTCTATCTTTCCCTGAGAAAAAGGCATGATAAAAAAGTCGAGTACGTACGTTCCGATTACGAGATACGCTAAAACGCTTAACGTTACCGTCTTTGCGCGTTCGGATTTATTCCTCAAAATAAAGTAACCGCCGAAAGACATACCAATAATTATCACAATCCACAAGATATGCCATATCGAAAACAAAGTTATTTCTGCGCTGCCGCTTGTCGTTCCGAAAATACGTTTAAAAAATTCGCTCATTTGTACGTTCATCCTTTTGCTTTTTTAATTGTTTGATTTTTGTATACCATCTTTCCTCTTTGGGCAGCGCGATCCGCTCGACCAAAGCCGTTGTCGCAAAAACGACAATCAGACCGGCCATTCCTATCATATAAGTATTAAACCAACTCATTGAAGGTACAGGGTTTTCCAATAAGTACATGCAATTAGGTGGATCCAGTTTTGCCAATCTGAAAATCCCTATCATAATCACTCCGTCCAAAAGCAGAAATAACAATCCGCACAATACGCTGAAAGTGTTTTTTACGCGGATTTTTATATAGCCGCCAACAAGAAGATAGAGACAACCGAAAAACAGGGTTGAGTGACTCAGCAAACCTTTGAGTATGTTCCAGTCGGAGAGATTGGGATTGCCGCTGTAAATTTCGTTAAACAAAATGCCGACTATACCGCCTACAATACCCAAATAGAAGGTAAATTCCGCAACGCAGGCAAAAACTTCCGACTGTTTGTTTTTACTGAACGCCACTATGACGAGCAACCACATGGCAATATGGCAAGGATATATCGGAAACAGCAACGAAGAATCAATCTTTGCCTGTCCCGTTCCAAGGTAAGTGACGTAAAGAATTGAAAAATGAAAAACAACCGTTAAAACGGCGGCTGATTTCAATACCAGGTCTTTTTCTTTTTGCTTTTTGACAAGACGTCGGCATAGTACCGCTAACGCTGCCGTCACAGAAAAAGAAATAATTATATATAAGACGTGAGAAAAGTCAAATAACATACAAGCATTGTAGCATAATAAGACAAAAAACGCAAAAAATTTACAATAAAAATGAAAATTCAGGCAAAAAAATAAATGTACGCAAACCGACACCCGCTAAAATTTTTTTTATGATCAGGCTTTATTTGAATATGAATTTTGAAGTAAATAATAAATGGGGCCGTCGCAAGTCTTTGCCAACTTGTAACAGCCCCATTTGTGGTGGGTAATAAGGGACTCGAACCCCTGACTTCTTCCATGTGACGGAAGCACTCTATCAACTGAGTCAATTACCCATGATTCAGTACTATCATATAATAGCAAAATAAACAAAAAAATGCAACAATTATCTGCCAAAAAAATTGACAAATTTTTTCTTATTTGATAATATAATTCCGTTACTTTGATACAAGCTATAAAGGCAAAATACGGAGGTGTATCGAAGCGGTCACAACGAGGCGGTCTTGAAAACCGTTTGGGTTAACAGCCCCCGGGGGTTCGAATCCCTCCACCTCCGCCATCAAGACACACGCAAAAGGAGCGTATAAAACTCCGCTGCGTGTGTCTTTTTCTATGCAAAACAGGGGTAAATTGCCGTTTTCGTGGCAGTTTACCCTTTTTGTTGTTTCTTCGCATATCGCCGTAGGGATTTGTTCTTCACTCGCTTTGAAAAGTCGCAAGCCTTTAACGA
>CAMGRB010000137.1 GCA_946061315.1 uncultured Clostridia bacterium
AATATAGAACCCGCCGATTCCTATAATATTTTTATTTCCGGACTTATAGAACTCTTCTTCGATTTTAACACTACCGCTAATGGAGGAATACTCAACCGAGGCACACATACCGTCTGCAAGAGTAATATCGACCGAGCCGCTTATCGTTCCTATATCAATTTTATTGCACGCTTTTGCTCCTATATTTATTGACCTGCTTGTTGAACTTATATCAACTTCCGGCGCTTTGAGGGAGCCTACGTTTACGGATCCGGAAACGCTGCCGCATTTTATCTTATTTGCAATGTCGGCGTTTTCTATATGTATTGCTCCGCTTGTGGTTGAAAGTGAAGCATCAGACGACGATATACTTCCTGCGCGTATAGAGCCGCTTGTTGATACTACCTTTATATTATTTGACGATATACTGTCTGCGTGTATCGCTCCGCTTGTTGATATAAGCGTCGTACTTTCCGACGATATGCTGCCTATATTGACCGCTCCCGATACGGAGTCTATTTCCACGTTTTTCGTGTTCAGGGCTTCGGCAGAAATTACGGAACTTGTATTGTTTATTTCTATATCCACCCCGTCGGGAAGCTCGACCATCAGGTGCTTTTTATCACTGTCAACACTTGAAGAAAGTCCCGATTTCCAGAACTGAATTTTAAGGACGTCACCGTCAAGATAAGTATGTACTCTCTTTTCTTCGGGCAATTCGGTATCTCCACTCTCACAAACGGATATTTGGGAGGCGGAGCTTTTAACTATTTTTATTTCTCCGCTACACCAATTTATCTCTACCTTTTTTACACCCGAGTTAAAGGTTTTATTACCCGCTTCATATTTGTCCGCATTCTCATAGCCGTTAAACGTTACAACGCTCACACAGCCGCACAAAAGCAAAACTGCCGCTACAACGATAAGGATAAGACAAATCCATAAGACAAAGTTTTTCATTTTACACCTCAATTTTTCTTTTTCCAAAGGGCGTTTATAAGTACGAACGCACCTATAAGCAATATTATGGAGGATATAAGAATAACGTACATAGTTCCTATCTCCACCTTATTGCCAAAGAAGTAAAGATTGCAGTCTATTGAACTCTTTATATTTTCTATTACCTCGCTCGGCATACCGACCTCTGACATTTCATTGTAAACGCCGTTTAAGCAATGATTTCTTATTATCGAGGTGGCATACGTGCCGGGCAAAAACGAGAGGACGTTGCGGAGCCCTTCACCGAAATTGGATATTGGCATATAGGCACCGCATATAAATCCGTAGCCGGCGGACACTATGGTGCCAACTGCCGATGCCTGCCCCTGCGTTGACAGAAATACGTTGACTACCGACGAGATAGCCACGCCGAACATAGTGAGCAAAAATACGTCGACTATAACAAGAATAACGTCGGTAAACGAGAGATACCAGCCCCTTATTGCAAGATATATAAATCCTGCCGCCATGGCGGTATAGCTTATGATAAGTGTGGTAAGGAGCGAGGCGACGTAGTAGGATATTGCAATAGTCGGTTTTTTAACCGGGGTTATAAGCATATCCTTTCTTGCTCCGCTTATTTTATCCTGTACCATAAGAAGATTTGAGCAAAAAGCGACCGTTACGCACGATACGGCAAGGAGCGAGGATATAAGCTCCCCTCCGACCGTTGCGTTTATCAGTTTGTCCGGTACGGAAAAGCCGTCGGGCATACTTGACACAAAGCTGTCGTGATAAACGCTTGCAAGAAAAGTGGCGTAAAGCACGAGCAATATAACGGGAGTTATAAGGGATGTAAAAAACATTCCCTTATCCTTGAAAAACATTTTGATATTTCTTTTCGTAAGTGCTAAAAAAGTTTTCATATCAGTTGCCTCCCACAAGTTTTTTGCCCGTTACGGACAAAAATACGTCGTCCATTTTGCCTTTTGTTATCTCAAAATCCGTAAACAGCTCGGGGTGCCTTATTATGAAATCTCTTGCTTCCTTCGTATCCTTTACGGCAATACGGAGTGCATCCCTTATTTTTTCATACGGCAGACCAAGCGACGAAATTTTCTCCTCGGCAACACCGTAAACGGTTATAAAATCGCCCGTGTACGTATTTTTGAGCTCAAGCGGAGTTCCCTTTGCGGATATTTTGCCGCTGTCAAGAATGACGACGTAGTCGGCATCTGCCGCCTCCTCCATATAGTGAGTTGTAAGAAATACCGTCATATTTTCGGTTTTGCGGTAATTGTCGATAACTTCCCAAAGGATTTTTCTCGTCTGCGGGTCAAGACCCGTTGTCGGCTCGTCAAGTATAAGTATTTTGGGATTATGTATAATTGCTCTTGCAACGTCTATTCTTCTGCGCTGACCGCCCGAAAGCTTGCCTACCGCCCTGTTCATAAGGTCCTCGAAGTCAAGCATTTTTGCAAGCTCCTCTATTCTCGCCTTTGCCGCTTCCCCATATATTCCGTAAAGGCTTGCCCTTGACATAAGATTATCCCTTACGGAAAGAAAACCGTCGAGCACGGAGTTTTGGAATACTACTCCAAGCTCTCCCGTTATCCCCTCAATGTCGGTATCTATGTTCTTGCCGTCAATAATAACCTCTCCACTATCCTTTTTAAGACTGCCGCACATAATTGATATGGTAGTCGATTTTCCCGCGCCGTTGACGCCGAGAAATGCGAAAAGCTCTCCCTTCTTTACATGAAACGAAAGGTCGTTTACGGCGTGCACGTCCCCGAAGGATTTGTTAAGATTTTTAATTTCGATTATATGCTCCATTTTGTATATTATCCTTTCTTACCGTTCTTTTTGACTTTTTTGCAAGGCAATTCATCATACATAGCCTCAAAAAGCTCCTTCAGAAATTCTCTGTCGTCAACCCTGTCACAAAGTATCATATCCTTTGCGCCCTCATACGGTGGCTCAAAGCTCGCATTCTCCATAAGGCGAAGCGACGATGCAAGGGGCTTTATAAGTAATCTGTTATCACAAACGTATGCGGCTATTTTATCTTTTAAGTATATAATATACTCTCCCATCATCTGTCGGCAGGCAATTCCGTCGATATCGGATAGCTGTTCGAGTATAAAATTCATATATTCTTTATCCGTCGGCATAAGCAAGCTCCTTATTATACTTCATATTGTCAGGCTTCTTCAGTCGGCTTCGGTATTGGTGTCGGAGTATGAGTTTTTCCTGACTTTATGAGCGTAATCATAGCCAAAAATTCAATTCCGAGCATTTCGATAAGCTGCTCCTCGGAAAAGTCGCACATTCCCGTTGCGCAAAGTGAGGAGATGCCGTAAGTATATATCCAGAGTTGCCTGAAAAGCTCTCTCGCGTCGCCGTCGCCAAGACCGTAGTCTTTCTTTATGACGTCGATACAAAGGCGGGCGGTATCTCCGAGCTTGCCGAACAGATCTTCAAAATTCTTTACTCCCGTGTTTTCCTTCATAAACAGGAACTGAAAAAGTTTAGGCTCCTCGTTTGCAAATAAGACCATCTGCATACCGAATTTCTTAAAAATCGGCGTGTATTTAACCGATTTTGCAACGTAACTTTCATAGCGATCCATCGCGGCGTCCTTCACCTCGGAGGTGACCTCGTCCATATTCTTAAACAAAGTGAAAATGGGTCTTGCGGAGCAACCAAGACGTTCTGCCAGATTGCGTGCGGTAAGTGCATCTATTCCGCTTTTGCTGACTATATCAAGCGCGGCTTCAATTACTTCTTCCCTTGTGAATTTAGGCTTTGGCGGCATATTTTTCTCCAATCTAAAACATTTGTTTTGAAACACCTGTTTTATTATATCACCGTATAAATATAAAGTCAATAGTGTTACAATATTTTGCGAAATATTTTTTATTTTGTCGAAACAGGTCAAAAAGTGCGCAAAAAAAGACTTGGATTTTACTCCAAGTCTTTTTGATTTTAAGGCAATTAGCCGAGTATTTCGGAAACAACGCCCGAACCTACCGTACGTCCGCCTTCACGAATAGCGAAACGAAGACCCTTTTCGATAGCGATAGGGGTGATAAGCTCAACGTCCATTACAACGTTGTCGCCGGGCTTGCACATTTCAACGTCCTCGGGAAGATTGATAACACCGGTAACGTCGGTTGTTCTGAAATAGAACTGAGGTCTGTAACCCGTGAAGAAGGGCTTTGAACGGCCGCCTTCCTTTTCGGTAAGAACGTAAACCTGTCCCTTAAATTTGGTGTGGGGGTTTATCGTACCCGGTTTGCAAAGAACCTGTCCTCTTTCGATTTCCTTTTTCTGAATACCACGGAGAAGAAGTCCTACGTTATCGCCTGCTTCTGCATTGTCCATCATCTTGTGGAACATTTCGATACCGGTTATAACGGTCTTTCTTCTTTCGGTGGTAAGACCGATGATTTCAACTTCATCGTTCATCTTGACAGTACCACGCTCTACTCTACCTGTAGCAACGGTTCCACGACCGGAGATCGAGAATACGTCCTCGACAGGAAGAAGGAACGGCTGGTCAGCCTTTCTGTCAGGAGTAGGAATGTAGCTGTCAACAGCGTCCATCAGCTCCCAGATG
>CAMGRB010000138.1 GCA_946061315.1 uncultured Clostridia bacterium
GAATATAAGAAGCAAGAGAATACTTATGACGGAATCGGCGATATTTACTCTCATCGTGTAAAGTTGATGTCCAAGACCCTTGAGCATTGTGTCAACCGCGCCGTCAAGATACATAAGAGGGATAAGGGGGGAGAGCATTTTTATAAACTCCGCCGCCTCCGTGCTCGAATATAGGTAAGTTCCTATCTCGTACGAATAACATATAAATATTCCCGAAACGCCTATTGAAAAAAGAAGCGTCAGAGAAAAAACGCGCGAAACTATATACTTTATTCTTTTTATTTCTCCGTGCGATTGCGACGATGATAATTCCGGTACCAGAAGTGACGCGAAAGCCCCGAGCACGGCGGACGGAAAGAGGAGGAGCGGAAAGACCATTCCGTGCAAAACTCCGTAAGAGGCAAGCGCACTTGATGCGTTAAAACCGCTTTTTTTAAGCCCCCACGGAATAGCAAGATGCTCTATTGTCACAAGTGCCGAGCGAACGTACGCCCCCACCGCAACGGGAAAGGCGACGGAAAATATCTCCGAAAATCCTTTGTCGCGATAGGTGTTTTTTTTCTCTTTTGCCTCGGCACTCGCCTCTTTTTTTGCAAAATCGACGCTTTTTTGCGCTCCTTTGGATGCGTAGGCTCCAAATCCCGACAAAATACGTTTTTTATCGTTCTCATTTGCACTTGACTTTTTGTGTATTTTCCTGTCGAAAAGATAGAGAATACCGTTTATTATGACGCTTGCACCCTCGCTCAAAGCTCCTCCGCCTACCACCGCTATGCAGGCATATTCAAGACCCGACGGCGCAATGGTAAGGAGCAGAGCAGTCACGGTAAAGATTTTGACGCATTGCTCGCAGAACTGAACGCATACGTTTTTGTAAACGCGTCGCACCGCACAGAAATATCCGTTTATTGCGCTTGATACGGCGATGGGAATAAGGCTGAATGAGAGAAGCTTAAGTGACGGAACGGTCCGTATATCGTTAAGGAGCCGTATTCCTATGTTTTTTGCACTTATAAATAAAATAGAGCTTGCAAGAAAGCCGAAAAGCAAGCAATAGCAAATTGCGCCCGTCATTATTTTGCGCACCGCCGCGTTGCTTTTTTTGTCGAATTCGCACTTTTGACTGTCGGGGGGCAGGGCAGAGGACACAAGGCGTACGACGGCTATGTTTATGCCCGAAGTTGCAAACGTCACGGCAAAGTTGTAAACGCTTGATACAAGGGTTAAAAGCCCCATACCCTCGGCGCCCACCTTGCCCGATACGTAGACGTTGAAAGCAACGGACACGGTGCGCATAAATATTCCGGCAGCGGATAGCAAAAGGGCGTTAAAAAAATATTTCTGAACTCTGTTGATTTCTATCACCACTCAATCACTCAATTATATGTGATGAAAAAAACAAAAATTCCACCCGCAAGAGTGGAATTTTCGCTGTTCAATTTGATTTAATCAAGTATCAGAGTCACTATTTCAAACGGCTTTATATCGAGCGTTACCGAGTTGTCTTTGACGGAGAGCTTTTTGAGCTTCTTTTCGGAAATATTTCCGAGGTACACGTTTTCCACGTCAAAGCCGAAGCGCACCGTTGCCCTCGTGTGAGAGTTTTTCGTTTCGTACATTCTTATTACCGTGTCGTTTGTTCTCTCACCCTTCTTTATCGTTTCTATAACCACGTTGTCACGGTTTACCGATACAAACGAATACTCGCTAGGTAGCGTGCCCTTGCCAAGCGACTTTTTGACGCTCATCGGGAGATTTAAGTCGTACGCAAGACGGACGGTATCGGACTTTTGCAAGGTGTCCTTGTGCGGATAAATCGAATACGTAAACGTATGTATTCCCTGATCGTTTACGTGCTCGGGTACGTTGTCGGGGTTCATCGCAGATTTAAGGAGCGTTAAGCGCATATCGGAATTGTGAATATCGTAGCCGTACTTGCAGTCATTTATAAGGCTGACGCCGTAATTTCCCTCGGAAAGATCCGCATATTTATGACCGCAAACCTCAAATTTTGCCTGATCCCACGAGGTGTTAAAATGCGTCGGGCGCTCTATCGTACCGAACTGAATTTCATACGTAGCTCTGTCGGAGTTTATATCCACGGGGAAAGAAACCTTGAGCGCCTGCTTCTTTTCGTGCCAATCGACCTTCGTTTCAAAATCTATCTTCGGCATATTCTCATAGAACCAGACGGTTTGCTCTATTTCCGAGTTAAGATGCTTTCTTACGTAATGAACACCGCTTCTTGCTCCGTCGTCGATAAACGATACGTCCGATACGTTGTCAACGGGATATACCTTGTCGCTCGCCGAGCGCTGAATTTCCCATGCGTCGTATCTGTCGGGATAATCGGAAAGGACGATAAAGCGGTTAGCCGCCTCGCCGTGCTTTACAACCTCACGGTGATTTTTCTTATCGTATATGCTCGTTATATTGAAATTCTTGTCGAATTTTACCTTGAAGAAGGGAGTGGTAACTGTATTTTTATCAAATACTATGCTGTTTTTTGTCGAAAAGTCGGTTACTACCTTATATCCCTTTGGCGGAATGTTTTCGACAAATACGCTCTTTTCGTCTATCTTCACCGTCGAGGAGTTTACAAACGAATGCGGGTTGAATACGACGTAGCCTTCTTTGCAAACGTTTTCCGCTATTTTGTCAAAAGCGTTCTCTCGCATCTCTGCCATCTCGCCTTTTATAAGTGCATAGTCCTTGTCGGAGCGCTCATATACCTCTACAATCGAGGAGCCGGGGATAACGTCGTGGAATTGGTTTACAAGAATTATCTCCCATATTTCGTGGAGCTTTTCCTTCGGGAATTTATCATAGCCGAGCTTTTCGAGCATCGTATAAAGACACTCGGTGTCAAGAGCAAGAAATTCGCATACGCGGTTGTTCTTCTTGTTCCTTGCCTGCGAGGTATAAGTTCCTCTGTGAAATTCGAGATAAAGCTCTCCCTGCCATACGGGAACTATCGACGGGTCCTTTTCCATCTTCTTTTCAAGACGCGTAAGAAAATCGCCCGCAAAATCTATCTTTGATTTTGCACAACCGGGAATACCGTTTTTCGTGCGGCGCAGCTGCTCAAGCATCTCTGCGGTAGGTCCTCCGCCTCCGTCGCCGAATCCGAAGGTTATAATAGCCTCGTTTGAGAGGTTTTTCTGCTGATACCTGTTCCACGTTCCGTCAATGAAATCCGCAGAGGCAGAACAAGGACAGTACGTTGATTCTCTTGTCGGCACGGAGCCTTTTTGCTCCTTCTGAGTGGTCAGGAAATAAGTGTTTATCTCCGTTCCGTCAAGACCTCTCCACTTGAAAGTGTCGTAGGGGAGCGTGTTTGTGTCGTTCCAGCCTATTTTGGAGGTTACAAACCAATCAACCTCGCTCTTTTTGAGTATCTGCGGGAGCGCCGCCGCATATCCGAACACGTCGGGCAACCAAAGCACACGGTTTTCCTTGTCAAACTCGTCCTTGAAGAAGTTTTTGCCGTACTGTACCTGGCGGACAAGGCTTTCTCCGCTTGAAAGGTTGCAGTCCGCCTCTACCCACATAGCGCCCTCAACTTCCCAGCGTCCTGCTTTTATCATCTTCTTTATTTCTTCATAAAGCGCGGGACATTCCTCTTTTACCATCTTATAAAGAACTGCCTGCGAGGACATAAACTTGTATTCGGGATAGCGCTTCATAAGCTCGATAACCGTAGCAAACGAGCGCTGTGCTTTTTCCCTCGTCTGCTCAAGCGTCCAGAGCCATGCAACGTCTATGTGCGTGTGACCTATTGCAATAACCGTGACGTTTCTTGAATCGGTGTACTTTGCGTAAAATTCCTTTTTGAGAAATTCGTCCGCTTCCTTTACCGACTTATAAAACTCCTCGGACGGCACGGAGAGAAGGTTGAGCTTTGTTACCGCCTTATCAAGATACGTAAGAGTAGTCTGGTACTCATAGGAATTTTCGTTTAAGTATTCAAGCGCCTGAAACGGTACGGACATATCGTAGTAAAGCGAGGAAACGTCCTCGTTTTCAATTTCCATATCGGCAAAAAGACGCAGATTGGAGTTTTGCGGACCGGTATATCCGTAAAGAATTACATCGTATCTGTCTTTTCCCGAAAGGAGCAACGAGGTATGGTTCGTGTCAAGTCCCTGGCGTATTTCTCCGTCAACGTAGGCGATAAACTGAGGGTTATTCGCATCCCAACCGTCAATGTCGGTTCTTATGTTAAGGGTAATATCCTTGCCCTTCATATTGCCCTCGGGGGTAACGGTAAAATGAAACCATGCGTGCCCATCGGGTATGCCCCACATAATATCGCTTGTATACGGTTCAAAATCCGACGTGTCGGGAAGTGTTGAGCCGGACTTATATCCGCATATCTTGTAGGTTATGTTCTTTATTTCCGTTCTTTCGGAAAAACGGTTTGCTTTCAAAACGTCGATAATCGTTCGTACGTTGCGCAATGATTCAGATAAAGGCTTCATAAAAACTCCTTGTTTTTTCTTTCATTCTAT
>CAMGRB010000139.1 GCA_946061315.1 uncultured Clostridia bacterium
TCTCATGATACGGTTGACCGTGTCATAGGGGTTATAGACGACACGGGGCTTATTATCGCTTGCAGCGAGCTTTCAAAAATAGGCGAGGTACGCGCTCACGCCAAGGACGAGATGGCATATACCACCGACACGGCGGTAATAGACGGATACACCTATCAGCATATCGGAAGCGGAGCAAAGCCGGAGTTTATGGTTTTTGTCGAGGGCGAGGACAAGGTGGCTGAAAAATACGCCTCCATTCTTGCAATATCACTCTCGAACATTAAAAATCTCTACGACGAGAAATGCGATAAGAGCTCGTTCATCAAAAACATAATAATGGATAATATCCTGCCGAGCGATATTTACGCAAAGAGCAAGGAGCTCCATTTTGACGGCAACGAAACGAGGGTCGTTCTCCTCGTCAGATTTTATTCGAGGACGGAGCTTTTGCCGTTTGATATAATTCAGAATATGTTCCCCGACAAGCAAAACGACTGCGTAATAGCCACAAGCGAGCACGATATAGCAATAGTCAAGGGTATAGCACCCGAGGCGGAGTCTGCCGACGTAGAAAAGCTCGCGCAGGAAATTTCCGATACGTTAAGCACCGAATTTTACTGCAAGGTAGGAATAGGCATAGGAACGATAGTAAACAATATAAAGGATCTTGCCCGTTCCTACAAAGAGGCGCAGATAGCGATAGAGGTAGGCAAGGTATTTGAGACCGAGAAGGAGATAATAAGCTACGAAAACCTCGGAATAGGACGTCTTATATATCAGCTTCCGACGACACTTTGCGAGATGTTTTTGAGCGAGGTGTTCAAGCACGGCTCTCTCGAATCTCTCGATGCCGAAACGCTTCAGACCATACAGGTGTTCTTCGAGAATAACCTGAATGTGTCCGAAACGTCGAGAAAGCTTTTCGTACACAGAAACACTCTCGTTTACAGGCTTGAAAAGATAAGGAAGATAACGGGTCTTGACCTCCGTCAGTTCGACCACGCAATAACCTTCAAGGTTGCGCTTATGGTAAAGCGTTATCTTACGGCAAAGCCGATAAAATTTTAATTCTGTCCGCATAAAACTCCGTTCCCGGAGTTTTTGTGTGTCGAAAATGGAGAAAAATGAAAAGAAAACACAGTACACTTACACTTGTTTGCTCTGTGATTCTTGCGGCATTTATAACTTTCGAGGTAACTTATATCTTTGTCGATAACGCAAGGCGCAAAGAAATATACGGTATCACGGAAAAGTACCAATCGGAGCTTGACGGGGTTGAAGCGAAATATATCGCCGAATATGCCTCGCTCAACGAAATGTATAACGATTTGCCCGAGGCATTCAAATCGAGCGATCTTTTCAAGAAGCTTGCTTGTATAGACCTGTACTACCGTACGCAGTACGTAGGAGAGTTAGACGAGGATCAGATTGCCTACTATGTAATGAACGGATATATTTACGGTGCAGGCGATAAGTACGGCTCGTACTACACGGCGGACGAATTTCAAACTGTCATAGAGGACGCAACGGGCGATACGGTGGGCATAGGCGTTTACGTCACATACGACGCAATAAACGGCACTATGGAGGTTTTGTCCGTAATGCCCGATTCTCCCGCACTTGAAGCGGGTATCAAAGCGGGCGATATTATAACGGCGGTAGACGGGGAGAGCATTGCCGACCTCGGATACTACGGTGCGCTCGACAAAATAAAAGGCGATATAGGAACGTCGGTCAAAATAACTGTTGTGCGTGACGGCGTCGAGGCGGAGCATACTCTTGTAAGAAAGAAGATAACCACCCAACCCGTAACGTACCACAAATATGCGCTTGATTCGAGAATAGGCATAATAAGAATAACGGAATTCAACGACGCGGTGCCGGCTCAATTCAAATCGGCGGTTGAAAGCCTCCTTGCAGACGGCGTTGAGAGCCTTGTTTTCGATATGAGATATAACCCGGGCGGAACTCTTAATTCCGTTGTAGACGTACTCGACTATCTGTTGCCCGAGGGTGATATAACGATTATAAGAGATTCTACGGGTGAGGTCGTAAGGACGTACAGGTCAGGCAAAAGCAGTATAGACGTACCGATGGCAGTTTTAGTAAACGGCAATACCGCAAGCGCGGCGGAGCTCTTTACCTGTGCGCTTAAAGATTATGAAAAAGCCGTCGTGGTCGGTGAAACAACGTACGGCAAGGGCACTATGCAAAGGATACTTATGCTGCCGGACGGTGCGGGGCTTCGTATTTCAACCAATATGTACGATCCGCCGAAATCGGATAACTACGAGGGCAAGGGAATAACCCCCGACGTTGTAGTGGAGCTTGACGAATCTTTGAAAGACAAAAACTTTTACAAAATCACGGACGAAGAAGACAATCAGCTTCTTTTAGCATGCCGTGAACTCGGATATGAAGGATAATTTATGAAAGGGCGCAATGCGCTGAGGTGATAGATATGGCAGAACAGAAAACGATTTATACCAAGGAAGGCTTTCAGAAGCTTAAAGACGAACTCGAATACTTAAAGACGACGCGTCGTGCCGAGGTCGGTCAGATGCTCAAAGAGGCAAGGAGCTTCGGTGACTTGTCCGAGAACAGCGAATACGACGAGGCAAGAGATCAGCAGGCAAAGGTTGAGAGCAGAATAGCAGAGCTCGAATACCTTATCAAAAACGGCGTCGTTATGAGCGACGAGGACGCCGCAAAGAACATAATAAGCATAGGAACAACCGTCACGATAAAGTATAGCGACGGCAGAGAGGTAACCTATGATCTTGTCGGCTCCAACGAGGTTGAGCCGTTAAAGCACAGAATATCCGACCTTTCCCCGATAGGAATGGCTCTTATAGGACACAAAGAGGGCGATACGTTAGTTATAAACACTCCCTCGGGCGAAAAAGAGATAACGGTAGTATCATTTGAAAGAACGAAGAAATAATCGGTGACTTATGGAACAGAACAGTAACGTAAACGAAGTGTCCGAGGAGCTTGAATTAAGCGAAATACTCAGGATAAGGAGAGATAAGCTCAAAGCTCTTTGTGACGCGGGGGCAAATCCCTTTGAAAAGGTAAAATACGACGTGGACACCTATACGTCGGATATAATCGAAAACTTTGAGGAGTACGAGGGCAAGACCGTAAAAATCGCCGGCAGACTTATGAGCCGTCGCGATATGGGCAAAGCCAACTTTATAGACGTTGCGGACTCGAAGGGCAAAATACAGTGCTATATAAGGGTAAACGACGTCGGCGAGGACGTTTTCGAGCAGTATAAAAAGTGGGATATAGGCGATATAGTCGGCTTTTCCGGCATGGTTTTCAGAACGAGGCGCGGCGAAATATCCGTTCATATTTACGAGATAGAGCTTCTTGCAAAATCGCTCCTTCCCCTGCCCGAAAAATTCCACGGACTTAAAGATACCGAAACGAGATACAGACAAAGATATCTTGACTTAATAGTAAACCCCGAGGTAAAGGACACCTTTGTAAAGCGCTCGCAGATACTTAAAGAAATAAGAGCATATCTTGACGGCAAGGGCTTTTTGGAGGTTGACACTCCGATACTCGTGCCCATTGAGATAGGCGCAAGCGCAAGACCGTTTGTAACCCATCACAATACGCTCGATATGGATATGTATTTGAGAATAGAAACGGAGCTTTACCTTAAAAGACTTATCGTCGGCGGAATGCACAGGGTTTACGAGGTAGGCCGTATATTCAGAAACGAGGGTATGGACACAAAGCACAACCCCGAGTTTACCACAATAGAGCTTTATCAGGCATTTACCGACTATAAGGGCATTATGGATCTTGTTGAGGAAATGAACAAAATGCTCGCCGTCAAAATCTGCGGCTCCGAGAAGATAACCTATCAGGGCACCGAGATAGATATGGGTCATTGGGAGCGTCTTACCATGGCGGAGGCTGTAAAGAAATACAGCGGAGCCGACTATTATTCATGGGAGAGCGACGAGGCGGCAAGAGAGTGCGCAAAATCCCTTCACGTCGAGGTAGCGCCCGACGCCACCAAGGGCAGAGTCCTCATTGAGCTTTTCGACGCATTCGTCGAGGAGAAGCTCATTCAGCCTACGATAATTTACGATTATCCCGTAGAGAATAGCCCCCTTGCAAAGAGAAAGCCGTCAGACCCCGCATTTACCGAAAGATTTGAGTATTTCATAAACGCCACCGAGTTCGGAAACGCCTTCAGCGAGCTAAACGACCCGATAGACCAGAAGGAGCGTTTTGAAAAGCAGGTTGCATTAAAGAAAAAGGAAGAGCCGTCCTGTCACGCCGAGGTCGATTACGATTACGTAACCGCCCTTGAGTACGGCATGCCCCCCACGGGAGGTCTCGGCTTCGGAGTTGACCGCCTTGTCATGCTCCTTACCGACAGCGCCTCCATCCGCGACGTCCTCCTTTTCCCGACAATGAAGCCTTTGGCAGATAATTAAGCGTAAAAACTCAATAAATACAAGGGTTTATGGCTTATAGCCGTTTATAACTTTACGCCATTT
>CAMGRB010000140.1 GCA_946061315.1 uncultured Clostridia bacterium
TATTTGACGAAAATATGTTTACAAACGGTACTGTTTATGCTAAAATATAATAGAAGGAGGCAAAAAATATGATTTGGTTTTGGTTTGCACTTGCGGTAGTGCTTGTCGTGGTTGAGCTTTCTACGACCCAGCTTGTTTCGATATGGCTTGCAGCAAGCGCCGCAGTAACTGCCGTGATAACGGCAATCTTTCCCGCACTCGGGGTTCAATGGCAGATTCTTATATTTGTCTTTTTATCGGCTGTCCTTCTCGTGTCGACGAGAAAATTAGTCAAAAAGTTTATGAAAAGAACGAAGGACCAGGAAACAAACCTTGAGCTTTACATAGACAAGGTTGTAGCGGTCACCGAGGAAATAGACAATATAAAGGATACGGGTGAGGTAAAAATGAACGGCATCATATGGAGTGCCCGTTCAGCAGACGGCAGCGTTATTCCGAAGGATGAGTACGCGGTTGTCAAAAAAATACAGGGCAACAAAGTGATTGTTGCAAGAAAGGAAGTAAAGTAATATGTGGTGGTTGTACGTTTTGGCAGGACTTTTGCTTGTTGTTGTTATAGTTATTATAGCAAACATCAAAATCGTTCCTCAATCAAGAGCATTTGTAATTGAGCGCCTCGGCGCATATCATTGCACGTGGGAAACGGGTATTCACGTTGTAATACCGGTATTTGAAAGAATAGCAAAGCAGGTTTCATTAAAGGAGCAGGTTGCGGACTTCCCGCCCCAGCCCGTTATAACCAAAGATAACGTAACGATGCAGATAGATACGGTCGTATTCTTCCAGATAACCGACCCGAAGCTGTACGCATACGGCGTTGAAAATCCTATTGCGGCAATAGAAAATCTTACCGCAACGACCCTTCGTAATATCATAGGCGAACTTGAACTCGACCATACTCTTACCTCAAGAGATACGATAAACGCAAAGATCCGTTCGATACTTGACGAGGCAACGGACCCTTGGGGAATAAAGATAAACAGAGTTGAACTTAAAAATATCAAACCGCCGGCAGAAATTCAGGACGCGATGGAAAAGCAGATGAAGGCAGAGCGTCAGAGGAGAGAAGCAATTCTTCGTGCCGAGGGTGAAAAATCGAGTAACATTCTCGTAGCCGAAGGTAAGAAGGAGAGCCAGATACTCGAAGCAGAGGCAGAAAAGCAGGCGGCAATTCTCCGTGCGGAAGCAGAGAAAGAGGCAAGAATAAAGAGGGCAGAGGGTGAAGCCGAGGCTATCCTCAAAATAAACGAGGCACAGGCTCGCTCCATAAAACTCATAAACGAAGCTGCACCGCAGGACGCTTATATGACCCTTAAAAAGCTCGAATCTCTTGAAAAGGTAGCCGACGGACAGTCAACAAAGCTCATAGTACCGAGCGACCTCCAAGGCATCGCAGGCCTTGTCGGCACCGTCGTCGAAACCGCAAAAGACGCAAAGAGCAACAAATAAACTCAAAAAATCCTCACAACCGTGAGGATTTTTTTGCATCCGAAGAAAAGTTAAAAAGTAAATTGCTTTTTATACCAACTCCGCATAAACGTAGTCGGAGTCGGAGGATACGGGCTTAACGGTTGCGAAAATTCCGTCAAGGGCTTTGTTGCTCTTTGCTTTTACCTCGATAAAGTTCGGGGTGTGACCGAGGACGTACTCGCCGTCAAAGCTCTCAAAGAGCACCTCTGTTGTGGGGTGTGATTTTACAAATCCGTCAAGCAGAGAGGTGCGTATTTCCTTTTCGAGAGCGTCGAGCTTGTGGAGCCGTTCGCTCTTTATACTCTCGGGCACCTGATCATTCATTGTAGCGGCGGGGGTGCCTTTCCTCTTGGAGTACGGAAATATATGAACACGCAGAAAATGATTTTTTCTGAAAAAGTCGAGCGTTTCGTTAAAATCTTCGTCGGTTTCCCCGGGAAAACCGGTTATAATATCTGCGGTGAGCATAACGTCGGGAATACTTTTTTTGAGGTAATTTATATTTTCAAGCGCCATATCGATATTGTATTTTCTTCTCATTCGGTTAAGAGTTTTCGTCGAGCCACTCTGCATTGAAATATGAAAATGCGGCATAACCTTGTCAAGCGTTGAAATTTTGTCAACAAATGATTTCGTAATCGAAGCTGGGTCAAGAGAGCCGAGCCGTATTCTTTTAAGCCCCGCCACGTTGTTTGCTTCAGTAAGCAGATCGGAGAGAGAATAGCCGTTTTGAAAGTCCTTTCCGTAGGAGGCGGTTTCAATACCCGTCATAACGACCTCAAAACAACCTTCGGCTACAATTTCCTTTATTTCGTCAATGATTTTTTCGGGCGTTTCGGAGCGCACGTAGCCTCTTGCATAGGGGATTATACAGTAGGCGCATTTTGACTCGCACCCGTCCTCAATCTTTATAAATGCCCTCGATCTTGTCATAGGTGCGCCCACACTCATACTGTCAAAGTGCCGCACATATATTTCGGGCATATAGGACGACGTTTCCTTTTTCTCTTTAAGCAGTTCAAGTGCTTTGTCGGGAATTGAGGATTTGCCGTTGTTGCCGCATATAAAATCAACGCCCTCTATCTTTTTTACCTCGTCGGGATTTAACTGTGAGTAGCAGCCCGTAACGATAATCACGGCGTCGGGATTTTTCGATATGCACCTGCGGATAAACTGCCTCGATTTACGGTCGCTCTCTGCGGTGACGGAGCAGGTGTTTATGACGTAAATATCGCATACGTCGTCGCTTTTGCATATAAGAACGCCCCTTTTGGCGAGCTCCTGCATAATAGCGTCGCTCTCGTACTGATTTACCCTGCAACCGAGAGTCAGAACCGCCGCTTTTATCTGTCTGTCCATTTCAAATCTCCTTACTACCGAATGAGATAATTTTATCATATTATTTGCACCGTGTAAAGTAATTTCGACAAAAAGCAAAATAATTTGAAAATGTACTTGAAAAATTCCGTCGGAGGAATTATAATATATACGAAAAAAATAATAAGAGGTACAAAACAATGGGAAAATTACACGTTTTCGATCATCCGCTTATCGCTCACAAGCTCTCTATCATGAGAAACAAGAACACAGGCTCCAAGGACTTCCGCCAGCTTCTTGAGGAAATTTCTTTACTTATGGGATATGAGGTAACCCGTAATCTTCCCACGGTTGATTACGAAATAGAAACTCCCGTAGCAAAGATGACGGCAAAGAAGATATCCGGCAAAAAGGTAGCGATAGTTCCGATCCTTCGTGCAGGGCTCGGCATGGTTGACGGCTTGCTCACCCTTTTACCCGTCGCAAAGGTCGGACATATAGGTCTTTACAGAGATCCCGAAACTCACGAGCCGGTTGAGTACTATTGCAAGATGCCCTCTGACATACAGGACCGCAACGTAATACTCGTTGACCCTATGCTTGCAACGGGCGGCAGCGCTTCCGACGCTATCACGATGATAAAGAAGAGAGGATGCAAGCAGATACAGCTTATGTGTCTTGTGGCGGCACCCGAGGGAGTAAAGAAGATTCAGGAAGACCATCCCGACGTTGATATCTTTGTGGCTGCTCTTGACGAAAAGCTCAACGACCACGCATATATCGTTCCCGGTCTTGGTGACGCCGGCGACAGAATTTTCGGTACAAAATAAGTAATGAGAGAGTTTATTATAAACTCCAACGATGCGGGACAACGCCTGGACAAGTTCGTTCTTAAAACGGTAAAGGGCATTCCCGCATCGCTTATGTATAAATCAATACGCTTAAAAAAGATAAAGGTAAACCGCCGACGTGCCGAGGAAAAGCAGATACTCGAGGCGGGCGATACCGTTCAGATGTTTCTCTCCGAGGATTTGTTCTCCGACAAAATAGAGGCAAGCGAGCTTATGTCGGTAACTCCTAAACTTAAAATCGTTTACGAGGACGAAAACATAATCATATGCAACAAACCCGCAGGCGTGCTCGTTCACAGCGGAGAGGGCGACGGAAAAACGAACGGTGACGGTAATACGGGGGACAGGAATACCCTTGTTTTTCATATACAGGCGTATCTTGCAAGGAAGGGCGAGTACGATCCGTCAAAGGAGAACTCTTTTGCCCCGTCGCTTTGCAACCGTATAGACAGAAATACGGGCGGCATTGTTATTGCCGCCAAAAACGCCGTAGCATTAAGAGATATGAACGCAAGGATAAGAGAGGACAAAATAAGCAAGTTTTATCTTTGTGCCGTACACGGTAAACCGGATAAAAAATCGGACACTCTTACGGGTTTTTTGACGAAAAACGCAAAAACGAACACCGTTTACGTCACCGCACAAGAGCGCCGCGGAGCTAAAAAAATAGTCACCTCGTACTCGCTTATTGAATACAATTTGAAAAAGGATATATCTCTTTTAGAGGTCCATCTCATAACGGGCAGGACTCATCAGATAAGGGCGCATATGGCGTCGATAGGTCACCCCTTGCTCGGTGACGGCAAGTACGGGATAACGTCGAAAAAAGATAATTTCGGGTACGTTCATCAGGCGCTTTACTCG
>CAMGRB010000141.1 GCA_946061315.1 uncultured Clostridia bacterium
CTGAAACTTCCATACTTCATCACCTAGAAGCCTGGGCTTCACTCTATCTCGTCTGGAAGCCAAAGCATCGCATCTAACATACTCTTTAAAGTCTTTTTTGCTCTCTATCATTTTATAACCCTGCTTTCTCAATAATAAAATCTACAACACTAGGTGTACAGATTTTATTCTCTCCATGAACATCTCTCATTACTTCCTGTCGTACCCTTGCAGAGTTATCTTTACCTTCAGAAATATCTTTAATAAAGAGAAGCAGCTCATGGATATTATATATCTTCTCTCCTCCCCTGGATAAATGCTCAAAGCCATCAACTAACCCAGGCTTTGTCTTGTATTCCTCAATATCTTCCCAAATCATTCCAATCCCCTTACCGTCAACCTTCATCTGATACATTGACGAGTTTG
This sequence comes from uncultured Clostridia bacterium, assembly GCA_946061315.1. Lineage (GTDB taxonomy): Bacteria > Bacillota > Clostridia > Oscillospirales > CAG-272 > RGIG2000. The sequence continues at coordinate 406 of CAMGRB010000141.1, forward strand.
TGTAAAGAGTATAAGTTTGGTCATTTTTATTTATAAGGACAGACATATTTTTACCTCATATAGTTTTTATTTCATTTTACCATAAAGAATAAATAAATTCAATATTATATATATTATAAATACGCATTTTTTCCAAATTATTTCGACAATAAAAATCATCCGCTAGCGCCGATGATTTTTATTATGCGATATCAGTTATACGCGTAACTTGCCCAAGTCTTGTTCCACTTCTTAACGAATGACAAAGCTGCAATACTTGCATCACTGTAAACTTCCTGGAACTTGTTCTGGCCGCTGCTCCACGACTGACCGAGCTCCTTGTTGAAGAGTCCTTCATAGCCGTAGAACTTTCCGTTATCGTAAATTATCTTATCAAAGATATAATTCTTAAGTATTTCAAACGAAGCACCCTTATCCTGTGCAAGCTTCGTCTTCATGCTTGCGTAGAATTTGTTCATTACCATCTCCTGACCTGTCCAGGACAAAACGTCAACGAAGTACTCGGAGAACTCTCTGTCATCCGTTGTTCTCGGTATGCAAAGAGCAACTGCCATGTACGTGCAGGTCGTTACGTAATCCTCCTGAGCGTCAGAGAGCTTCGGGTTAGGCAAAACGCCTATTTCGATTTCGGTAACGCTGGCGAAGTTATCAAGCTGCTGAACTGCCTCGTTGAGGAAAAGAAGCCTTCCCTCTTTGAACGCACCTACAGGTGCGTACCAGTCGCCTTCCCATTTGGTGCGTGCCCATGTTGAATTTCTTATCTGGAGTATATAATCTATAACAAGACCAACTCTGTCGTCATCCATGGTAACTTTGAACTCACCCTTATCGGCATCTACACTTACCTGCTGAATACCGGAAGTGGTAAAGAGCATGGAAGGATCGGTAAGTGAAAGGCCGTAAGTATCTTTATCGGTCCATACACCGTCTCCGTCATCTGCTCCGATAGCCTTTGCAATGGAAATAAGTTCTTCGAGTGTCCAGGTGCCGTCTTTTACCATCTGATAGAGGTCAAGACCAAAGCTCTCGCCCATAGTCTTGTTGTAATACATCATATTACAAGTCATCTTATCAAGGAAGTTGGCATCTCCGCCTGCGAAGAAGGTGTGGCCAGCAACGGTATAAGCCTCGTGCATTGCCTGGCTGTAGTATGACTGCGAGAAGTCAATATACTTGCTCGATGCCATATCGTAAAGAACGCCGGCTTCAACTATATTCTGAACTTCAAGAATACGCGGCATAGCAAGGTGATACGTTTCTCCTGCCTTACCGTCTTTCAAAGAGTTTGCTATCATATTCGGAACACCCTGAGCCGGAGACTGAATCCAGTTAAGCGTTACGCCGTAGGTTTCCCTTATGTAGTCTGCCCTGTCAAGAATTGCATTGTTGATACTCGATCCGTAACCGGAGTTATCGTCTCTTTCGGAAACGCAAAGCTCTATTACAGACCAAGGCGGCATAGGACTATCCGTGTTCCATCTCGTTGCGAGAACGTTAAGCGTTTTTCCTTCCCAGTTTTTAAGGATGGTATCCTTTGAGTAAATTTTTTCAATCGACTCAACCGGATCCGTTGTACTCGAACCTGTATCCTTATTCGTGTCCGTTGCGGTATCCGTCTGTTTACCCGAATCTGTATCGGTATTCGTGTTCGTGTCAACGGGTTTGGTACCGCACGCAACCAGATAAGGAACAAGTGCGAACATTACAAGAAGTAATGCGAAAATTTTTTTCATTTGCTTTTCAGCCCCCCTGTTCATTTTAATTTTCACATATTTAGCCTTTTAGCTATTATTAATATATCACAAATCTAAACAAAAAGCAATAGTTTTTTTTATATTTTTTTCGTTAATTTTAATAATTTTTACGATAGCAAAGTAAAAATTGTGTCAAACCACGCCGTATGCCATCATAGAATCCGCTACCTTCAAGAAGCCCGCTATGTTGGCTCCCGCTACGAGATTGCCCTTCATACCGTACTCCTCGGCGGCCTTGGACGCGTTCTTGTAGATGTTCTGCATAATGGCTTTGAGCTTGGAGTCAACCTCCTCAAAGGTCCACGAATATCTCATTGAGTTCTGGCTCATCTCAAGCGCACTTGTTGCAACTCCGCCCGCATTTGAAGCCTTTGCGGGAGCGAAAAGCACACCGTTTTTCTGGAAAATTTCTATTGCTTCGGGGGTTGAGGGCATATTTGCCCCCTCTCCTACTGCTTTTACGCCGTTTCCAACAAGGATTGCCGCACTCTCTGCGTCTATCTCGTTCTGCGTTGCACAAGGAAGTGCAACGTCGCACTTTATCGTCCATATTCCGTGGCAGCCCTCGTGATACTCGGCGTCCGTATGAACGGTTACGTACTCTTTTATTCTCTTTCTCTCTACCTCTTTTATCTTCTTTACAAGGTCGAGATCTATGCCGTTTTTATCGTAGATATATCCGTTTGAATCGGAGAGAGCAACGACCTTTGCACCGAGAGCAGTAGCTTTTTCGGTTGCGTAGATTGCAACGTTGCCCGAGCCTGAAACAACGACGGTTTTGCCCACGAAATCGCTACCGTTGTCACGGAGCATTTCATCTACGAAATAGCAAAGACCGTAGCCCGTAGCCTCTTTACGCGCAAGGCTTCCGCCATAGGTAAGTCCCTTGCCCGTAAGAACGCCCGTAAACTCGTTCTTTATTCTCTTGTACTGACCGAAAAGATAGCCTATCTCTCTTGCTCCGACGCCTATATCTCCTGCGGGAACATCGGTATCTGCGGATATGTGCTTGCAAAGCTCCGTCATAAAGCTCTGGCAGAAGCGCATTACCTCGGCGTCGCTCTTGCCCTTGGGGTCAAAGTCCGAGCCGCCCTTGCCGCCGCCTATGGGAAGTCCCGTAAGGGAGTTTTTGAATATCTGCTCAAAGCCGAGGAACTTGATTATTCCCTCGTAAACGGACGGGTGGAAACGAAGTCCTCCCTTGTAGGGACCTATCGCGCTGTTAAACTGTATGCGGAAGCCTCTGTTTACCTGTACCTTGCCGTTATCGTCAACCCACGGTACTCTGAATTTTATGATTCTCTCGGGCTCGACAAGCATTTCTATTATACCCTTCTCAAGATATTCGGGATGCTTTTCGACAACGGGCTCAAGAGATTCAAGCACCTCTCTTACCGCCTGATGAAATTCCGGCTCGCCGGGATTTCTTTTTTCGACTGTTGCCATTATATCGGCAAGTTTTTGATTTTTGAAGTTCATATTTTACTCTCCTTAAATGAATTTACTTATGAAAAGGGAATTTTAATACGCTTTTCCCCAATATACAAGCTTATCGGCTTTTTTGCCGCAACAGATACACGTGCCCTCGCCGCCCTGCTCGTCAAACGGCATGCAACGCGAGGTTACGTCGGCAAGCTCTTTGAGTTTAAGCTCGCACTCGGTATCTCCGCACCAATATGCTCTTATATAACCCGATTTTTCCTTGGCGGTCTTTATAAAGCTGTCAAGGTTGGTTTCGGTATAAGTTCTGTTCTTTCTGTTTTCAAGAGCCTTGGCAAAAAGATTTTTCGTTATATCGGCAAGAATCTCGGGAATTACCTTTTCAAGCTCGTCAAGCGATACCGTGAGCTTTTCACCGTTATCACGGCGTACCAAAACGCACTGATTTGCCTCTATGTCGCGCGGGCCTATTTCAAGGCGAAGCGGAACGCCCTTCATCTCGTACTCGGCGTATTTCCATCCGGGTGAGTTGTCGGATATATCTATCTTTGCGCGTGATATTTTGCTTATTCTGTCATATACCTCGGTTGCCTTTTCTATAACGCCCGGCTTGTGCTGTGCGCAAGGAACGACGACAACCTGATAAGGAGCTACCGCAGGAGGCAAAACGAGCCCTCTGTCATCACCGTGCGTCATTATTATGGCGCCGATTATTCTCGTTGACACGCCCCACGAGGTCTGGCTGCAATATTTAAGCGAGTTGTCTTTATCAAGATACTGTATTCCGAAAGCCTTGGCAAAGCCGTCACCGAAGTTATGGGACGTACCTCCCTGAAGCGCCTTTCCGTCGTGCATGAGCGCCTCGACCGTATATGTGGCTTCCGCACCCGCGAATTTTTC
>CAMGRB010000142.1 GCA_946061315.1 uncultured Clostridia bacterium
GGAGAACAAACTGTACCGATGCTTCCGATAACATTTCAAAGGCTGTTTTGATTATGAAAGACGTTATTTATTATGACGATTTCAATACCGAATTTTCGGGCATTACGAAAAATACGATAAGCATAGACAAGGATTTTAAGTTCGTTCACAAAAATCCGATATGGAAATTCTTTGAGTTTATCGTTTACCGTATAATAATGCACCCGATTGCATTTTTGTGGTGCAAGATAAAGTTCGGCTTGAAAATAGTCAACCGTGGCGCGCTCAAAAAGTCAAAAGACTGCGGGTATTTTATTTATTCAAATCACACTCTTATGGCGGGAGATGCTTTTATCCCGAACGTTGCAACGAATCCCAAAAGGACGTACGTTATCGTCCACCCGGATAATCTATCAACGAAAGGGACGAAAAACTTCATTATGATGTGCGGTGCGATACCCGTTCCGTCGTCGTTTTCGGCGTACAGAAATTTTATCGACACGGTTAATTTGAGAATAAAACAAAAAAGCGCGGTCGTAATTTATCCCGAGGCGCATATATGGCCGTACTACACGGGGATAAGACCTTTTTCATCGGTTTCGTTCTCTTATCCCGTCAAGTGTGCCGCACCCGTTTACGTTTCCACTACAACCTTTCAAAAAAAGAAGCTTGGAAAAACGCCGAGGGTAACGGTTTATATTGACGGTCCGTTCTTTGCCGACACTTCTCTTTCCCCTCACGACGCGGAAAAAGAACTGCACGACAAAGTGTTTGAAACGATGAAAAAACGCTCCGAAAACAGCACCTACGAAAGAATAAAGTATGTAAAAAAAGAAGTTTGAGATTGCAAAAATCAAATCCGAAAGGGGAATGTTTTTGATTTCAATATTATACGGCGGCAACTCGGGCGCTTTTGACGGAATGATGATTTCGCTCATCTCCCTTGTAAAGCACACGAAAGAGCCGATAGACGTTTATATTCTCACAATGGACCTTACCGACAAAAACCCTGCCTTTACTCCGATTTGCGAAGACCAAAGAGCTTTTCTCGATAAGATATGTAAAGAGGTAAACGGCGAAAGTTCAGTCACCTTAATTGACGTCGGCGACCTTTACAGAGAAAGACTTTTCTCCTCGCCAAACGCCGAAACCTCTTATACTCCCTATACTCTTTTACGTCTGATCGCCTGTGAAATTTCCTCTCTGCCGAAAAAAATTCTGTATCTTGACACGGATACGGTGATAAACAAGGATATATCTGAGCTTTGGAACACGGACGTTGAAGAATACGAGTTTGCGGCATCGCTTGACTACTACGGCAAGATTTTTATGGGTTACAAATACGTAAATGCGGGAGTTCTGCTATTAAATCTCGATATGATAAGAAAAACCGGTCTGTTTGACAGAGCGATAGATCTGCTTAACAAGAAAAAAATCTTTCTGCCCGATCAGACCGCACTTAACCGTCTTGTCAAAAAGAAGCTTGTTCTCGATACAAAATACAACGAGCAAAAGCATTTTAAGGACGACACGGTTATACAGCATTTTGCAAAAACTATTATATGGTTCCCTTATTTTCACACACGCAATATAAAACCATGGAACGTCGAGGGCGTAAAATCCCTGACGGACAAATACAACGACGTACTCGATATATACCAAATCAAAAAGCAAGATTTTGAAAAGGAGATTATAAAATGAAAAAACTTACCGTACCGATATTTTTCTCGTGTGACGATAACTATATACCGTTTCTGGCGGCGGCAATCCGTTCCCTCTCGGACAATTCTTCAAAGGAAAATGCCTACGTTATAAGGATCCTCAACTCCGGGCTTAAAGAGGAAAACGTCAGAAAAATAAAGGCGATGCAAACGGACAACGTAATAATACGCTTTACCGACGTAACAAAGAAGATAGCGCCGTTTTTGAGTGTTCTTAATCTGCGCGACTATTACACCGCTTCGATATATTACAGAATCTTTATCCCCGCGATGTTCCCCGAATACAAAAAGGCGATTTATCTTGACTCGGATATCATAGTTCTCTCCGATATTGCAGAGCTTTACAGTACCCCTCTCGGCGACAATATGTTGGCGGGCGTTCCCGACGATATAATAGCAAGCCGCAAGGAATTTATCGACTATGCGGAGCTTGGCTGCGGCATAAAGCACAGAAGATATTTTAACTCCGGCGTTATGCTTATGAACCTTGACCTTATGCGCAAAAACGATATCGAGGGCACGTTTTCACACCTTATGAATACTTATCATTTCAACACCGTATGTCCCGACCAGGACTATCTGAACGTCATCTGCAAGGACAGAGTTCTCTATCTTGACAAGGGCTGGAACAAAATGTCCATAGACAGAAAATACAACGGCGTGCCGAAGCTTATCCATTTCAATATGTTCAATAAGCCGTGGCAGTACGACAACGTATCGTACGGAGAATATTTCTGGGAATACGCAAAAAAGACCGATTTTTATGAGGAAATTCTTGAAATAAGAAGGAATTTCGGTGAAAAGCAGATCGAGGAGCAGCAAATCGGACTTGAAAACCTCGTTGCAAATGCGGTTTCCATATCAAACGAGAGCAATAATTTCAGAGCAGTTCTTTTCGAGGCGTAAAATGAAAAAAGAAAAATCTTTGGGCTACGACAAGGGGCGGCTCGAGGTTATTGAGAGGATAAGGCAAAACGAGATAGAAGGCGGCGAAAGCTTCTTTAACGACGTAGAGCCCGACCCACCCTCCCGACCGATATTGCCCGACGAGGTAGATTATCTTAACAAAAAGTTTTCGTCAAAGATAAAAACGTTTTTCGCTCTTATTATCGAGAAAATATGCGAAAAGATATTTAAGAAAAAATTCGATATAACCGTTGTCGGCGAGGAAAACATAAAAGGAATTGAAGCGGGAGCGATAATAACGAGCAACCACTTTGCGCCAACCGAAAATCTTGCGGTTAAAATTGCCGCCGGGAAAGCGCCGAGGAAGCGCAAGCTTTTCAAGGTTGTAAGAGAAGGCAACTTCTTTATGAAGGGGATTATAGGCTTCCTCCTTAAAAACTGCCGCACCCTGCCGCTGAGCAGTAACGTCCATACGACGAAATTGCTTGACAACGCAGTTGAAACGATACTGAAAAACGGTGATTTTATCCTTATTTATCCCGAGCAGGCTATGTGGTGGAACTACCGCAAGCCAAGACCGTACAGAATAGGCGCATATCACTTTGCCGCAAAATACAAAGTGCCGATAGTTCCCTGCTTTGTAACGCTTTCAAAGAAAGGGACGACGGGCAAAAACGGTTTTCCCGACGTAAATTACACAATTCACGTGATGCAACCGCTTTATCCCGACCCGCAAAAGACCATACGTGAAAACGCGGAGATAATGCGCGCCGAAAACGCCCGTATGTGCAAGGAAAAATACGAGGAAATATACAAAACCCCCTTAACCTACGGCGACTATTCGCTTGATACCGCTTTTGATTTTTAATTGTTGTGATATTTACAAAAAACGGCGGGAGCAAGCCCCCGCCCTACTAAATAATAATATTTACTGAAAAAGTTCGGAGCTTTTGCAAATTTAATTTGCAAAAGCTCCGTTCTCTTTTTTCTATATTTTTTTATATCTTCCGTTACCCAAAAACTCAATAAATCCCTTGTCCCTTAAAAATTGAAGTTGTTGTCTTATTTTTGCTTTTATATTGTTGTTTTGCTCATGCTTTATATGAAGTTTTTCTTCAAATCCGTACATATCATACAAAGTGAAAATATCGTTAGGAATCTCGTTTACGCAATTCAGAACATCAAAAAGCCATCCTCGGGTCTTTACGTCTTTTACCTCAAGCAGACCGCTTTTGCTTATCTTATTTACGACAGTATTTTTATCAAGAATAATTCCATCTGAGATAACGGATATTCTGCCTTGCTCCGGAATTTTATCAATCAATATGTTGCATCCCACCCAGCCAAAGCGGCGGGCACTTGATTTTAGAGGATTGCGCTTTTCTATAATATCCGGAACAAAAAAATATTTCGGTACAATTATCAGATTTTTTACCTTGAGTTCGGATTTAGAATAACTCATAAACAAAAAGTCAGGGTTTTGATTGGACGTTATGCGTTCAATCATCGTTTCATACGCCCCGTCGTTGACCTTTCTTCCGAGCGACCCATTTTTGCTTTTAAGTTCATACTGATTTTTACATACAGGGCAGAAAAAATCTGCCACCGGACGATTATTTTCAAAATGTTCTATATGTATATTTCCACACCGTGGGCAATACATATTTTCTAAAGCCCATCTCTCTGTCATAACCCTCGCAACCTGTGAGGCAGAATGATAATCACCTGTAATTCTGTCATCAAAATTAAGATTCATATAATTTTCTCCTTACTTCAGGCATTAAATTCCTTAATCTCACAAAAGTTTTTTATATATGGGTAGTTTTTGGCGGTGAGGCGGGCGGATTCGGATGTGAGCTTGAAAAGGAGGGTTTCCTTT
>CAMGRB010000143.1 GCA_946061315.1 uncultured Clostridia bacterium
AGATACTTGCAGAAAGGATAAAATTTACTTTTAGACCTTTTGGGATAGCCCTTATGTGCAGATACAGACTTATAGATTTTGCTCTCTCGAATATGGTCAACTCAAACATAAGCAACGTAAGCGTAATAACGCACTATAACTATCAATCTCTTATGGATCACATAGGCTCCGGTAAGGACTGGGATCTTGCAAGAAGATCGGGAGGTATTAAAATTTTGCCTCCGTTTATAACCGCTTACGCGAACAACGTCAACGCACTCTATCAGACGAGGCTTGAGGCGCTTAAAAGCGTCAACTATTCAATAAGCAAGATTGCCGATGACTACGTTGTTTTGTCCGACTGCGACGTTATATGCAATATCGACCTTAACGATATGATACAAAACCATATCGACACAAAGGCGGATATGACAATAGCCGTAAAGAAAGTATATCTTGACAGAAAAAGAGCAAAGATAAACGTTCTTATAGATTCCGATGACAGCGGCAGAATAACGGACGTTCAGGCTTATCCCACCTGCTTTGAGGGATATGCGGATATAAACCTTAACATAATAGTTATGAGCAGACAGTATTTGCAGGAAATAGTTCTTGACTCAATAGCGCATAACTACACGAGTCTTACGAAGGATATAATCCTTAAAAATCTCGGCAGAAGAACGTACCGCACGTACAGATACGACGGATATTTTGCTTGTATCACGTCCCCGGAGGACTACTATAAGTGCAGTATGGAGCTTATAGCCGACAGAAAAATAAGGGCACAGCTTTTCGGAGTGCGCAACAGACCTATCTACACAAAGGTAAGAAATTCGCCTCCCACTTATTACAGCCCCGACTCAAAGGTTAAAAACGCGCTTATCGCGGACGGATGCGAAATATTCGGAGAGGTTGAAAATTCGATACTTTTCCGTGGAGTTAAAGTAGGCAAGGGAACTGTGGTAAAGAACAGTATTCTTTTCCAGGATACCTTTACGGGAGAAAACGTTTCGTTAAACTGCGTAATAACGGATAAAAACGTCGTTATAAGAGATAACAAAGTCCTCTCGGGCGACGAAACGCTTCCTTTCTATCTCTCGAAAGGAAAAATGATTTAAGGAGATATATATGAAAATACTTTTTGCAGGCTCCGAGGCTATACCGTTTATATCTACGGGCGGACTTGGCGACGTTCTCGGCTCGCTTCCGCAGGCCATTGCCAAGGACGAGGGAATGGACGTGCGCGTCGTGCTTCCTCTTTATAAAAGTATAAAGGAGAAGTTCGGCTCTCAACTTAAATTCGTCGGACAGACGACCGTAAGGCTCTCCTGGAGAAATCAGTATTGCGGGCTCTTTTCAATAGAGAACGGAGGAGTTACCTACTATTTTATAGATAACGAGTACTATTTCAAGAGAAATTCAGTCTACGGAGATTTTGACGATGCCGAAAGATTTGCCTTTTTCGGCAAAGCCGTCCTTGATATTATGCCCGTGGCAAACTTCTATCCCGACGTTTTGCATACTAACGATTGGCAAAGCGCAATGTCCGTGGTATATCTTAAAAGAAAATACTCGAACAGTCCGCTTTATAAAAATATCAAGACCGTTTACACGATCCACAATATCGACTACCAGGGAATTTTCTCAATGTACATTCTCGGCGACGTATTCGGGCTTGACCCGTGGGGCGACCGCAGCGTAGTGGAGTATAACGGGCTTATAAATCTCACCAAGGGCGCAATAGTCTGCGCGGACAGAGTAACAACCGTCAGCCAAAGATATGCTAACGAGATACAGACGGAGTTTTATTCAAGCGGACTTCATTACGTCTTGCACCTGTACAGCGGCAAATTAAGCGGTATTGTGAACGGAATAGACGTGGATTATTATGATCCGTCGAGGGATACGGTAATTGCCAAGAGATACGACCATAAGAATATGGAGGGCAAGTCCGAGTGTAAAAAGGCACTCCAGGAGCTTTGCGGCTTACCGGTAGACAGTAACGTGCCCGTCGTTTCCATGATATCAAGGCTTGCGTCACACAAGGGCTTTGACCTTGTAAAGTTCATACTCCCCGAGATGCTCGCTTGCGGCATACAGTTCGTTTTGCTCGGTACGGGCGAATACGAGCTTGAAGAATATTTCAAGGCGATGCAGATGCGTTATCCCGATAAGGTAAAGGTGTTCCTTGAATTTAACAAGGATCTTTCAAAAAAGATATATGCAGGCTCGGATATATTCTTAATGCCTTCAAAGAGCGAGCCGTGCGGCCTTTCTCAAATGATATCCTCCCGTTACGGTACCGTGCCGGTAGTCAGGGAAACGGGCGGACTTTACGATACGATAAAGCCGTACAACAAATATACGGGCGAGGGTAACGGATTTACCTTTGCAAACTACAATGCACACGAGATGAAAGACGCCGTATGCCGCGCAATCGAACTGTTTCACGATAAGCGTAAATGGGCGTTAATGTGCAAAAAGATAATGGAAATAGATTTTTCGTGGAACGCTTCCGCAGAAAAATACATTGACTTATACAGGGATATGACAGGAGAATATTAAAATCAATTTACCGTCCCGTATTTTTACGGGACGGTAATTCGGGGAAATCGGCAAAAAATGTCCGTACCCGTTTGTTCTTAAAGAAAAAAGGAGAATTTAGTCAGAATGAAGGAACAGTTTACAAAATCGAGCGTCAGAGAGGCGCTTACCTCAAAACTTTCAAGGTATTTCGGAGTAAATCCCGAGGACGCAAACAAGGAGCAGATCTACAAAGCAACCGTTCTTACGGTCAAGGATATACTTACCCAGAAGCGCTCCTCGTTCAAGCATCAGGTAAAAAGAGCGCAGGCAAAGAAGGTTTACTATCTTTGCATGGAATTTTTAATAGGTCGCTCTCTTAAAAACAATTTAAGGAACCTCGGAATAGCGGATCAGTACAAAAAGGTACTTGCGGAATTTGGCGTCGATATAGACGAAATATATGAGATGGAGCCTGATCCCGGTCTTGGCAACGGAGGTCTTGGACGTCTTGCGGCTTGCTTTATGGACTCTCTTACCTCGCTTGATTATCCCGCCGAAGGATTTTCAATTCTTTACGAATACGGTCTTTTCAAGCAGAAGATAATAGACGGCAACCAGGTCGAGCTTCCCGATACGTGGATGCCCGGCGGAGAGTGCTGGCTCGTGCCGAGAACGGATAAAAAGTTCAAGGTGCGCTTCGGCGGCCGTGTAAAAGAGGAGTGGAAGGACGGCAAAAACTCCATAACGTATGAAAATTGCGAGGAGGTAGAGGCTGTTCCTTACGATATGATGATATCGGGAGCAGACGTGGCTGTAAACAGGCTCCGCCTTTGGAGAGCGCACGACGTTACCAATTTCAATATGAGCCTTTTCTCGCAGGGACAGTACGTCAAGGCGGTTGAACAGACCACTAACGCCGAGATAATATCAAAGGTTCTTTATCCCTCCGATGAACATACCGAGGGTAAACTGTTGCGTTTAAGCCAGCAGTATTTCCTCGTATCTGCTACGTTACAGAGCATTATAAGCGATCATCTTGCCGCATATGGCACTCTTGCCAACTTTGCCGACAAGGTCGCAATTCATATAAACGATACCCACCCCGCACTCTGCGTGCCCGAGCTTATGAGAATCCTTATAGATATCTATAATTACTCTTGGGACGATGCGTGGGATACCGTTACGAAAACGATTTCCTATACCAACCATACCGTTATGCCCGAGGCGCTTGAATGCTGGAACGAGGATCTTTTCAGCTTCAAACTCCCGAGAATATATATGATAGTTAAGGAAATAAACCGCCGTCTTTGCGAGGACCTCTGGAAGATATACCCCGGAGATTGGGACAGAATATCGAAGATGTCTATTATCGCATATTCTCAGGTAAGAATGGCTAATTTGAGCGTTGTCGGCTCTCATACCGTAAACGGAGTTTCAAAGCTTCACTCCGATATACTTAAAAAGACGGTATTCCACGACTTTTACAAGGTAACGCCCGAAAAATTCACCAACGTTACAAACGGTATAGCGCACAGAAGATGGCTCTGCTATTCAAATCCCGAGCTTTCATCGCTTATATCCGAGTGCATCGGTGACGGATTTATAAAGAATCCCTCGGAACTTGAAAAACTTATGAAATTTACCGATGATAAGAGCGTTCTTGAAAGACTTCGCACGATAAAATCCGATAATAAGATAAATCTTTCAAAGCACGTATTCAATAAAACCGGCATAACTCTTGATACGTCCTCCGTTTTCGACGTTCAGGTAAAGAGAATGCACGAATACAAGAGGCAGCTCTTAAACGTCCTTAAAATAGTATGCTACTACGTTGATATTGAGGAAAATCCCGATAAGGAATTTACCCCGAGGACGTTTATATTCGGCGGAAAAGCGGCTCCCGGCTACTATATGGCAAAGGATATAATAAAGCTTATCTGGAATCTCGGTGAGGATATAAGAAAGAACCCGAGAGTAAAG
>CAMGRB010000144.1 GCA_946061315.1 uncultured Clostridia bacterium
GGATATAAATATGAAAACTTGCAAGCATTGGATATTTGCAATATTTCTTTGTTTGCTCATCTCAATCGAGCTCGTTGCGTGCAACGATTCACCCGCTGCGCAAAGTGGCACGCTCAAAAGCCAAAACGGCGTTACAGTCGAAGGAGCGTTCGAGGATGGTGCGGCATTAGAGGCGGTAGAAGTTGTCGGCGAAGATAAAGTTGTCGCACTACAATCGATTGCCAAAGAAAATTACGACGCAGACGGTACTGTTTACGTCTACGATATTTCGGTGATAAAGGACGGCGTAAAGGTACAGCCGAGCGGCAAAGTAAAAGTTACCGTTTCCGTGCCGGATATAGATACGAGCAAAACGTATACGGTGTATCACGTCAAGGACGACGGCGCGGTCGATAAAATTAAGCCCACGGTGCAGAGCGAAACCGTTATATTCGAAACCGACGGTTTTTCTTGCTTTATTATCGCACCCGACGCAGAGCCGGACGAATCGGGCGGCGAAACCGAACAACCCAAAAAGCAGGTATTGGTCAGCATCAATATTCTTCCCTTGGCGGAATACGGAATGTTGAAAGTAAACGGAACGCTGTATGAAAACGCGGCAAGCTATAAAACCACGCACACCGAGGGCGAAACAATCACCGTGGAAGCGATCGCTACAAGCGGACACCATTTTGATTATTGGGGCGAGGACGAAGTGCTTTCACGCGAGCCCGTATATGAGTTTACGGTAGGCACAAAAGATATCGCTTTTGCGGCAAACTTCACGGGGCACAACGTGCAGTATTCGGAAATAACCGACGACACACACACGGAAACGTGCAAATACGGTGATTATACGGTAACCGTGGCTCACACGTTTGCAAATGAAAAAATCACAACCGAAGCAACCTGTCAGCACGCGGGCGAGAAACAGCTTATTTGCGCTTGCGGAAAGACCAAAACCGAAGAAATACCGATTACAGACCACGACTATCAGGACGGCGTCTGCTCTATGTGCGGCAAAACGCAGACTTATGTACGCGTAAACGCAAACGGTGTGGAAAACCCCAACGGCGCGTACATAAAAATGGGCACAACCTATTGCGAACAGGTGAAAGACGGTGAAATTGAAAACGCGCTTATGGAAATAGCCGGCAGTCCATACTTAACGCTTGAAAACTGGACCCCGTTTGACTTCGGCAACGGCGACAGCGGCGAAAACGCAACCACGTATTATTGCGACGTCGAATACAACGGTCTTAATTACCGCGGCGTGTATATCAAAGAGTCCCGGAAGGACAACGACGGCACGCAAACGGACAGCAGCCGTTATTGGCCGGGTACCTATTGGTTTGAACAGCGCACCGCCAAGTGGCAAATCGTGAAAGAAGAGGACGGCAAAGCTTATCTTGTCAGCAAGGAAATCTGGATAAGTCAGCGTTTTGCCGAGTCGGACGAAGGCGAGCTAACCTACGAAAACAGTTGGATTCGTAACTGGCTGAAAAACACTTGGATAAACGAATTGTTTACACCCGAGCAACAGGCGATTTTACAGGGCAACGAAGACTGCTTCGGCGATAAAATCTTTTTGCCGAGTTCGGATGAAATCAGCATAAACAACCCCAAGCCGTTCGGACTTTACAAGTATCCCTTCTGTCTGGGAGCGTATAAGGAAGTTTTGCAAGGTTACGGCGACAATTATTGCCCGTATTGGTTGCGCGACGGCATCAAAAAAGGAGATGACGGCAAAAACTACGTTACGTGCATAACTTCCTGCCCGCCGTTTGACCAAACTACCGAGTATCTTGCCACCAAGACCTTTGTCGGCGTCGTGCCCGCAATTATCATCGAATTGTAATAGTAAAACCTTCACCTACGCTAAAATGTGTATACAAAAAAATACGGGCGGATTTTTTTCGCCCGTATTTTATATGAATTTTTTGACGTTACTGTTCTTTGCCGCATTTGCTGCAAAAGATTGAATCCTCGTCTATCTCTGCCCCGCAATATTTGCAGAACTTTGTGTCTTTCAAGCCCTCTTTTACTGCTTTTGCAGTCTTTTTGACTGCTCCACTCATAATTTCGGCGCCCGTGTCGGCAATATCCGTAAGGTCCTCTTTGTTCTCCTCTTGAATATATTTCGCCGTCTTTGTGGAAAGCTTCATCATCTCTGGTCTGAAGCCGAAAATAAGGCAAGAAACGCCGACGAATATTCCCAAAGCGGACATGGCTCCACCAATCATAAAATAATTGTGTTCAAAATCTCCAAATCCTTTGAATGTCAGGACAAATCCGACTATCGCCACAAAAATGCCGATAAATCCCACTACCTTAAGTATAAACAAATGCGTAGGCTTGTTGTTGTCACTCATTTTTCTCCCCCTTGCAAAATCAATTTATTCTCTTGTAATCATTGTAACATAAACCGCTTATAAATTGCAAATGTTTTTTAACAAATACCGCATACTCGCTCTCGGAAAGAATTGACTTGAATTGAGATTTTGACGGAATATAACTTTTAAGTAATGCAAGAGCGTCACGGTACATTTGGTCTATTTCAAGGAATATATCCGCTTCGTTTGTAGCCTCGACTTTTATTCCTTCGTCCTCAAGCGCTTGCGCCACCTCGTCGGCGGTGTAAGGCTTGCCGCTTCGTTTGGAGTCTTTACCTCTTTGCCATAACGCATATGCGGATTTGTCCTTATCGTATTTTACCTCTATATCGCCCTTTATGTAGTTAAGATTCATATTGTGCAGATAAGGTCTTAATGCGTTAAGAACGGTCCTTGCATACGCAGTTTCTTCCGACTCGTTTATAATCTGGGTAGCAATAGCATTTTTCATTATTATATCGGCAACTTCTTCGACCACGCCAGCCCTCTCGCCCTCTTTTTTCGAGTTAAGACCGTCGGTAAGTGCCTTTATTGCCTCGGCTTTGCTCTTACCTGTAAGTGATACTACAGACTCAATATCGCTGTATTCGTCATAGAATCCGAGTCCCCCCATAATTCCGGTTATAATCTTATCGGAATCGGTAAGAGTATAACGCTTGAGCATAGACTCGTTCACTATGCGCCTCTTTATGCTCTCGTTAAATTCGGAAGAAATATTTTTGTAAATATCCTTTTTTGATTTTGAATATCTTATATCCGGGTTTTCTTTGTCAAGAGTTCCGATATTCTCCGTAGCAGATTTTATTTGAGAAGGATTATCTACCATTGCAATCATTTCATTTCCTGAATTGATAACTATTCCGTCATACTCTTCGTTAGAAAAATATTTATCGTAAATTTGTTCCGCATTGGAGTCAAAATAAGATACCGCATCGTAAGATCCACGTGCATCAAGAACAAGAGGATTACTCATACTTAAATACACGGGCATAACAGTAGGCTCTCCACCGTTCTTTTTAGATACATATTCTGCATAATCGGTAGCAGAGTTTGGATACGAGTTCTTTTTATCCGTGAAGAAAAATAACCCTTGCGAAGTTTCTCCAAAGTTTTTACCCGCTTTACTCAAATCAAAAGTATAAAATTCAGAATTTGTACCGTGATAAAACGTCTTCGGAGTGCCGTCCTCGTTCAAAAGAGCAGGATTTACTTCCGGTGCGGCAGAAAATTCCTTGTCATAGGTCTTGACAAATTCGTAAAGATCGGATATACTATATGTAGTAGCAGAAGTCTCATCAAAGGATACGGCTCTGGACTCATCGAAGTCCTGTCGCCCTTCGAGATTATCTGCTACTTTTTTTGTTTGAATTTTGGAAACCTCTTCAACATATTTTAAATTGTGAAATCTTTTTAAATCGGGATGTCGCCAATCTTGATAATATTCTTCTATGGTAATTCTATACAAAGCGATACTTCCGTTTTCATTGATACCAAGTGAATACAATTTGTGATCAAATGCAATATAATCGTTAACGGCATTATTGCCATGATGCTCGTGTACTTCGGTATTAAATAGAATAGCATTTTCAACTAAACCTTTTATATTTGTTAGCCCAGTAACCGATTTCTTTTTCTCACCGGAGTGACCTCTTGTATTTCTATCACCGTGTCCAGATATTACAACTCTCCACGCCTTTCCATATTGCTGTGTGTCTTTGACTACAATACCATCAAGACTTCTTTGATTTTCTGTAGCCGTGTCAGGTATTTTCACAACGGATACTTTTGTTTTATCATCGTGCGCTCTCCACTCTCCGAACCAAGCACGGAAAAACGGTGATTTTATGCCGAGTTCCTGATAAAATTTGTTCGCCCACTTTTGTGCTTTTTTTATATCCTCGGAAGTAAAGTCATTCACACTTTTGCGACCGATAGTGCGCAGATCCTGAACGTCCTTCACCGTGATAGACTTATCATAATCACCTGCGGGG
The DNA here is from genome assembly GCA_946061315.1 of uncultured Clostridia bacterium. GTDB lineage: Bacteria > Bacillota > Clostridia > Oscillospirales > CAG-272 > RGIG2000. The sequence goes on from CAMGRB010000144.1 coordinate 4,364, forward strand.
AGCGAATGCC
>CAMGRB010000145.1 GCA_946061315.1 uncultured Clostridia bacterium
AAAAATAGGTAAAATTAAAGATAGAGGTACCTTTTATAATACCTCTATCTTTTTTTGTTCGGTTGTGCCCGAATAAAGCAGCCCTTTGATTTTATTTATCGGGCGACACACAGGCGGCTATTTTTTCCGTCATCTTGTAAATGCGCTTTCTTATTCCGTCTTCGGAATATCCCGTATTCATTCCTATTTTCCAATAGGGCAGACCCTCTATGAAAAATTCAAGAAAAATCGTCTTATCAAAAGAGGGCAGAGAGTTTATTGCTCTCATATATTTTTCTTCAAGCCTCATTATCTCGCACGACAGTTTTTTTGCGCATACCGAATCGAGCGAGCGACGTATTCTTGCAATTTCCGCCTGAACCGCCTCGCTCTGCGGCGACGCTTTTAACATATCGAGTCTTTTCGCGTTTCTTGCGTCGGAGCTTGCCAAAGCGTCAAGCAGACGCATATTTTTTCTTAACTCCTTAAGCTCCTTCTTTACCGTTGATATTTCTTCCATTACGTTTCTCCTCATTAAAGTTAAATCAAATCTTCAAATTAAATCCTCAAAGGCTATCTTCGCCCTTATTTCTATAAGCTCAAGCAATTCCAGCGTGCTGAAATTGTCGATAAGACAATCCCTGTGGTATCGCTTGCCGTCTATTTCATAATATTTCTCTCCGTTGTATATGCCCTGCTTGCATTGCTCGCAAACGAAGGCAAAGTCGTTTTTATATTTACTGCTTATCACATCTCATTCTCTCCTTTTTTGCACCCTGTGTCGCATTTTGTCGAAATAACTCGGAAATTTTTGGGGATAGAGGGGGGTTAGTCGGTTGACTTTTATTTTATAAAAGTTTATAATGTTAGTGGGAAATCTCAATTTTATCCGCGTTGTTTTGAGAGCACTTGATAAATCTCAAGCACAAGATATATTTTAACCGTGTGCGAGAGTGTTGTCAATACTTTTTAGTTGATTTTTCTCAATTAAACTCATTTTTGGAGCAATTAACAAAAAATGTATTCGATTTTTAGTGAAATTTTACAAAAAATGGGAATAACTCCGTACAGACTGTGTAAAGATACGGGCATTTCGCAATCTACTCTTACGAATTGGAAAAACGGAAATTACGTTCCCAAAATAGACAAGCTCCGCAAAATTGCCGACTATCTCGGGGTATCTCTCGAGTACCTGATGGGAAGTGGCGATGAACAAGGCGCAAATGACGCCTCTGCCTGCGCCTCCTGCCTTACCGTAGTAGTCCGCGGCGACGGTATGAGTGGAATACACGTCTTTGACGGGGACACGGTGTTTATAAAGAAGCAGGAAAAGATAGAAAACGGCGAGATAGGAGCCTTTATGATTGACGGCAGAGTGGAACTCAAAAGGTTTTATCTGACGGAGAACGGTTATACCGTTTTGCTCTCCGAGAACAAAAGCGCCTTGCCTCTCGTTTACCCTGCGGGCTCGGAGGCTCCCCTGCTTATCGGCAAGGTAATCGGCGTTGAGTGGAAAGGGAAAGATTTTTGACCGTGCGCCGTTTTTACTCCTCTGTCAAATGACCCGAATAAAACAGTTTTTTACTTAAATATCGCAAACAAAAACCTGACAAACCAAAGACCTACCCGTATAAAAACGGGTAAATCTGTTTGTCAGGTTCCTTTCGGTTCTATGCCGAATCCAACGTCTCTCGGCGCCGCATATGCGGCACTCGGCAAACGCAGTCTGCGGACTCTGTCCTCTGTAATACGGATAACCGTACCGACCTTCCGCAGCCGTTATTAAATTTTATTCAGTGCAATGCAAAAGCCCTTATGCTATCTCGACTTTTCTGTCACCGCTTACAATTGCTATATGAATGTCGTTTACATATCTGTCATTGTTGTAATGCTTGAAATCCTTGAGAATATTGATAAATGACTCCACCGCACCGTTAAATTTGTGCTCAATAACTTCAAGTCCTCTTACTTCAATATTTATAGGATCTCCTACCATATCGGTAAGACAGTCCCAAAAAGCATCCCAATTCTGCCCGTAATAGTCGGGGAAATCAAGAGCATCCTTTATCACCTTGTGCATTTCAAGATAATATTTTACGTTTGAAAAGTCTATGATATATAAATCTTTATAGCGGTACATAACTCACCTGCTTTTGAATTTTTCAGGCTTGCTCTTTGTTGCCGGCGGACAGCATATCGGCGGTTTTCAGGACCATCAGATGATAGCCCTTGTCGCCTACTATGATGTTTACGCGGCTCTTGCATTTCGGACAGTCTATTTCTATGTCCGAGCTCGGCGCAGCCTTGATAAGCTTGCTACCGCATATCGGGCAGTCAGCCCTTAATTTTATTGCCACACCAAATCCCTCCTTTTGGCTCTCTCTTATTCCTTCATTCCTATGGGTATGCGCTCACCCCCGGGGCAAGAGAAAAGCGAATACCGTATATCAAAATTGCTTGCGCAAATTCTGAACTTAAAACCTCTTTCGCCGCTTAATATGCGGCGGATTTTTTGCGTACCTTTTTTATTATGTGAGTGGCAACGCCCTGTATCTCACAGCTCTTTACTATAATATCCTTCATACTTGAATTTTCGGGGTGGAGCCTTATACGGTTTTTCGATGGCTCGGGATAATACGTTTTGAGCGTCGTTTCCGTTTCGAGAAGGGCGACAACTATCTCACCCGCACGGGCATAAGACTGACGCTTTACGACGACAAGATCGCCCGAATCAATACCGACCTCGATCATCGATTCTCCCGACGCCCTCAAAATGAAGAACTCACCCGTGCCGAATATCGAGGACGGCAGATCAACGTATTCCTCTATGTTTTCCTCCGCAAGCGTGGGCGTGCCGCAGGCGATGGTGCCTACAAGTGCCGTCGGTATTCTGTCCGTGTTTACCTTTCTTGTCACGTCCGTTTCCATACTGTCACGCGCAACGTATCTTATAACGCCCGTGTCGGACAACTCCTTTACGTACCTGTGGGCAGAGCCTACCGAAATATCAACACCGGTTGCTATTTGCCTTATCGTCGGATATTTATATTCTGCTTTATAGAACGAATCTATAAAATTCTTTACTTCTTTAAGGGTTTGTCTGTTAAGCGATCTCATATGAAATCCTCATTTCCATACTCCGAAAGAGGCAAGCTTATTTTGACACCTCTTTTTTGAGTCAATTCTAAACTGAACATTTTGTTCACTTTAAGATTATTATACTCGCTTTACCCGTCCTTGTCAACCCCTTTTTCCAAAAAAATCAAAATTATTTTCGGAAAAGAAAAAGGTTATCTCTCGATAAGATAACCTTTAGTCTTATTTTCCTTTTTTAGTGACGGAATTGAGCACCGCTATCATAAGAATTATAATAACCGTTACGGCAAATATGCCGAGCATTCCTTTTCCCATTATGGCAAGGGACTGTAAAAACTGTTCCGTATTCATTCTGTCCGTCCTTTCCTTACGCAAGCGGTACGAGGTTGAGGATAAGTCCGCCTGCCACGACGGATGCTATCTGCCCCGATACGTTTGCACCTATTGCGTGCATAAGAAGAAAATTCTGATTATCCTCCTCAAGACCGAGCTTGTTTATAACTCTTGCCGACATGGGAAATGCGGAAATCCCCGCCGCGCCTATCATGGGATTTATCTTTTCCTTCGAGAATATATTTATTATCTTTGCAAAGAGAACGCCGCCGACGGTGTCAAACACAAACGCAAACAAACCAAGACCGAGTATAATGAGAGTTTTGGGATTGAGAAAAGCATCGGCGGTCATTTTTGCCGCAACCGTAAGACCCAGAAGAAGCGTTACAAGATTTGCAAGTACCTTTTGCGCCGTTTCCGAAAGAGAGTCGAGCACTCCGCATTCGCGTATAAGATTACCGAACATAAGAAATCCGACGAGGGCTATCGCATTGGGGGCTATAAGTCCCGTTATCACGGTTACGAGAATCGGGAAAAGAAGCCTTGTCGTCTTTGATACCGAGGACGCCTTGTATGCCATTTTTATAGAGCGCTCTTTCTTTGTCGTTATGAGTTTTATAACGAACGGCTGTACTATCGGCACAAGCGCCATATACGAGTACGCCGCAACTATTATCGGACCTATATAATTCGAGTTGAAATAGTTAGCCACAAATATCGAGGTAGGGCCGTCCGCCGCACCTATTATGGCAATAGACGCCGCATCCTGTAAATTAAACCCTACAAGAGAAGCGAAGCAAAGCGTCATAAATATACCGAACTGCGCCGCCGCACCAAAGAGCAAAAGCTTCGGATTTGAAAGCAGAGGCCCGAAATCTATCATCGCGCCTATTCCTATAAAGAGCAGAAGCGGAAAAAGCTCGTTTGATATACCGCTGTTAAAAAGTATATCT
>CAMGRB010000146.1 GCA_946061315.1 uncultured Clostridia bacterium
CTCTTGCACAATTGTTTACAATCTTGCTCTTGACAGAGGCGCCGACCCCTACCACGTGAACCCCCAAAACTCGCACACTCGTTTCGGGGAACCCCTACCACGAAAGCCCCCGAAAAGCGCATTGGCTTTTCGGGGGAATAAATTATATTATGATATCTTTTACGCCGTCAAGCGATGCGCTTGTGATGTTGTTCCTCTCGGCGATTTTCTTTGACGAGGTGTGATATTTTTTTGCTACCTCCCAAAGCGTATCTCCGTTCTTGGGGAAGTAAACTCGGACACAGGATGCGTCATTTTTTATTTCTTTATCCTTTTTGAGTGACGCAGTATCAAGTATTTTTGCGCTTCCTTTGCCAAAAAGCGATACCGAGGGAAATATCTCCGCCGTACAGTAGAATTTCTCGGCGTCATACCTTGCGTTTACGTTGCCAACAGAGAAGTCCGCACGGGTGAGTACGTCGTCGGGTGAGCGTGAAATATCCGTTTCATACTTAAAGGGTATTTCATACTCCTCGGATATAAACTCTCCTTCCATATCGCCCTTCGGCGCGCTCTTTCCTATAACCGTTATATAAAGCTTGCCGTATATTATTGCTTTCTGACCCTTGATTTCCGTTTTTTCATACACGGGGTCGGTCAAAATCTCCACTATCTCGGAAATATCCTTATTTTTTCTCTTTGCGCTCTCGCTCGAGGTAAAGGACGAGTTTATGCACTTCATAAGCGAGTAAGTGTCGATATTTCTGTAAGTTGCGTCCGTTTCGTACCTTGTTGAATAGCAGTCCTGTGTCATTACGTTTTCTTCGTTTCTGTAAAGCTCACCCTCTATCTCGCAGTTTGCGTCAAAGAAGATGCGCTCCTCGCCGTCGTTCTGCTCGCTCGATATGGAAAGGCTCACGCACCTGCCCGTCGCTCTCGACAAATCACCAACTTCAGCCCCGTCGGTTTCTATCTCCTCGGAAAACGGCACCGTCTTATTAAGAGTCATAATTCCCGAGGACGTGTCGCAAAGACACTTAACGCCTATATCTCCGCGGACGCAAATTGCTCCGTTTTGCGCCTTTGCGTCGGTTATCTCCATCGAGGCATCGCACCATATCGGTCTTATATCGGTTATACTGCCCGTGTCAAAGCGGTCGGCTATATGTACGTTTTGCAGGCTCGACGTCTTTATTCCGACGGAATTTACGTTTGCGCTCATTCTCTCTATGAAAAATTCGTCCTCGCCCGACTTGCCCTCGATATTCTCGTCAATCTCGTTATTCTCAAACGCGAGTATTCTGCTCTTTAGCCTCGTTTTTATCGTCAGCTTTCTCGGCGCGTTGACACGGCAGGACACGTTGTCCGCCACGGTGTCGATAAATACTGTTTCGGGGTGCGAGTTTAGTACCGTTTGCGTTTCGTAATTACTGCTTAATGGGGTCGAGCAGAGCTTGCCCTCGTCATCGGTATAGATAACCGAGTACGTCACCGTTCCGCCAAACTCCAACATACAACCGCTTCCGCTGTCCGAGATATATTTGCTCTCGGGCAGTACCTGCGCTCTTGTGGTAAGAACACGTCTTACCTCCGGCACGTAGTCGGGTAAGGAAAACTCCTCGCTCACGTCGTGTGTTACAACCGTGTCCGCCGACACCCTTGAAATATTCGCTTTTTTCGGTATTCCCATATTGAAACTAATTTCTGCCATCGTTTTTTCTCCTTGCTTTATTTCTCATTTCAACTATATGTGAAAAAATATCGGATTATTACTTGACAAGACGTTTTTTTGGTGATACAATAGTAGATGTAAAAACTGTGACGGAAAAAATTGTCGTTACTACGGAAAGAGATTGATGCCATTGGTGAGAGGTGTCATCCGTGCGGGGCGGCAAATCCACTCCCGAGTTGCCCGTGAAAGCGTGTGCCGTGTGACCTCGTTATCGGTCGTGAGTTAAACGTAAGGTGGTACCGTGTAATTTTTGCACCCTTTGGCTAAAAGGGCGCTTTTTATTTTTTTGGAGGAAAATATGATCGATCTGAAATTTTTAAGAGAAAACCCCGAGGTAGTAAAAGAGAATATCAGGAACAAGTTCCAGGATTCCAAGCTTCCGCTTGTCGACGAGGTAATAGAGCTTGACGACAGTTTCCGCAAGTTCAAGCTTGAGGGCGACACTTTGCGTGCCGACAGAAACAAGCTTTCAAAGCAGATAGGAACGCTTATGGCGCAGGGCAAAAAGGACGAGGCGGAAAAGGTAAAAGCCCAGGTGTCCGCCAATGCCGCGCGCCTTGCAGAGCTTGAAAAGTTAGAGGACGAGTACGCCGAGAAGATAAAGAAAATAATGATGACTATTCCGAATATAATCGACCCGTCAGTACCGATAGGCAAGGACGACAGCGAAAACGTCGAGGTACAAAGATACGGCGAGCCGAAGGTGCCCGATTTTGAAATTCCTTACCACACCGATATAATGGAGTCCTTTAACGGAATAGACCTTGACAGCGCAAGGAGAGTTGCCGGAAACGGATTTTACTATCTTATGGGCGATATAGCGCGCCTCCACTCCGCAGTTATTTCCTACGCGCGTGACTTTATGATAAACAGGGGTTTTACCTACTGCGTTCCCCCGTTTATGATAAGAAGCGACGTTGTAACGGGAGTTATGAGCTTTGCCGAGATGGACGCCATGATGTATAAAATCGAGGGCGAGGACCTCTACCTTATCGGTACGAGCGAGCACTCCATGATAGGTAAGTTCATAGATACGATAACCCCCGAGGAAGAACTTCCCAAAACCCTTACCTCCTATTCGCCCTGCTTCCGCAAGGAAAAGGGAGCGCACGGAATAGAGGAGAGAGGCGTTTACAGAATACATCAGTTTGAAAAGCAGGAAATGATAGTAGTCTGCAAGCCCGAGGACAGCAAAATGTGGTTTGACAAGCTTTGGCAGAACACCGTTGACCTGTTCAGAAGCATGGATATCCCAGTAAGAACGCTTGAATGTTGCTCGGGAGATCTTGCCGACCTCAAAGTAAAGAGCGTTGACGTCGAGGCTTGGTCGCCGAGGCAGAAAAAGTATTTCGAGGTAGGCTCCTGCTCTAACCTCGGTGACGCACAGGCGCGCAGATTGAGAATAAGAGTAAACGGCAAGGACGGCAAAAAATATTTTGCGCATACACTTAATAATACCGTGGTAGCTCCTCCCCGTATGCTTATCGCTTTCCTTGAGAACAATCTTAACGAGGACGGCAGCGTAAATATCCCCGAGGTATTAAGACCGTATATGGGCGGTATGACGAAAATCGTCAAAAAATAACCGTTGGTATTGACTTGTCAATATAAGTATGTTAAAATACTCTTGTTGGATTAAAAATTTGTTTACGAAAGGCAATTATATGAAATACTATAAGATGAACATAGCAGGGCTCGACAGGGAGCTTCCGCTTTGCAAGGTAACGGACGACCTTTATATAGGCGCTTTCGTCATATTCGGCGACCCCGAGCTTACAACGGCGTGTGCAAAGGCGCTTCTTGCCAAGGCTCCCGAGTACGATTACGCAATAACCGCCGAGGCAAAGGGCATACCGCTTATTCACGAGATGGCGCGCCTTGACGGCAACAGAAGATACGTTCTTGCAAGAAAAGGACCGAAGCTTTATATGACGGACATAATCTCCTCAACGGTAAAATCGATAACCACGGAGAAGGAGCAGAAGCTTTATCTCGACGGCAAAGACGGCGAGAGAATGAAAGGCAAGAGGATTCTTATAGTAGACGACGTTATATCCACCGGCGAATCGCTCCACGCAATAGAGGAGCTTGTAAACAAGGTCGGCGGAAAGGTCGTTGGCAAAATGGCGATACTTGCCGAGGGCGACGCTATTGACAGAGGCGATATTACATATCTTGAAAAGCTTCCCTTGTTTAACGCCGACGGTAGTATAAAGGAATAATATTTACTTAATCCGACGGCTACGCTGTCGGATTTTGTGAGAGAAAGGGGCAAAGGTGCAGTTAAATAAAGTAAATTACAAAAAAGGACTAAAGCATTACAACACCGCAAAAAAGCCGAAGAAGCAATTCTGGCTTTTCAAGTGGCTTATGTACGTGGTAAGTAAAATACTTGTGGGCAAGCAATGCAAAATAGAAAAGATAAATATGGAGGGAGTCAAAGCCCCGTATTTTCTCATATGTAACCATATGAGCTTTATAGATTTCGAGATAAATTCGCTTTGCACCTACCCCGCAAGAGTAAATAATATAACAACGCTTGAAAGTTATTACCGTAGGGGCTTTCTTATGGAGCTTAACGGCAGCATAGGCAAGCGGATATTCACGACCGACC
>CAMGRB010000147.1 GCA_946061315.1 uncultured Clostridia bacterium
TCCAGCTGGAGAGCTTTCTTATCTCCTTGCCGACAACCTCGGAGGGATGCTCCGCAGCCTTTTTGCGCATTGCGTTGAAATGTACCTGTGCGCCTGCGTCGGACATATCGAGCAAGAAGTCCTTTGCAAAGGTTCCGTCCTGAATATCGGAGAGGATCTTTTTCATCGTCTTTTTGGTTTCCTCGGTTATTATCTTCGGTCCGGTTATATAGTCGCCGTACTCTGCGGTGTTGGAGATAGAATATCTCATTCCCTCAAAGCCGCTCTGATAGATAAGGTCAACTATGAGCTTCATCTCGTGGATACACTCAAAATATGCGTTCCTCGGGTCGTATCCTGCCTCGACAAGCGTTTCAAAGCCTGCCTGCATAAGTGCGCAAACACCGCCGCAAAGAACTGCCTGCTCGCCGAAAAGGTCGGTTTCCGTTTCGGTACGGAAGGTAGTTTCAAGAACTCCGGCTCTTGCTCCGCCTATTCCGAGAGCGTATGCAAGTCCTATTTCAAGTGCGTCGCCCGTTGCGTCCTGCTCAACGGCAATAAGGCAAGGAACGCCTTTGCCTGCAAGATATTCGCTCCTTACCGTGTGTCCCGGTCCTTTCGGAGCTATCATTATTACGTTTACGTTCTTCGGGGGCTTTATGCAACCGAAATGGATATTGAAGCCGTGCGCAAACGCAAGGGTCTTGCCCTCGGTAAGTCCGCCTTTTATGCTTTCGTTGTAGAGCTTTGCCTGCTTTTCGTCGTTTATAAGAATCATTATGATATCGGCTTTTTCTGCGGCTTCCTTGGCGGTCATAACTTCAAGTCCCGCTGCCTCTGCCTTTGCCCAGCTCTTGCTTCCCTCGTAAAGACCGACTATTACCTTAACGCCCGAATCTCTCAAATTGAGAGCGTGTGCGTGTCCCTGCGAGCCGTAACCTATTATCGCTACGGTTTTGCCGTTAAGTTTGTTAAGATCACAATCCTGTTGATAATAAATTTTTGCCATTGTTCTTTACCTCGCTTTATATTATTTTTTTATTTTCCCAAAAGTGTGTTGTTGCCCCTCTCGAGTGCAACTACTCCCGTGCGGCACATCTCAATTACGCCGAACGGTATCATAAGCTTGACAAACGCGTCTATCTTCGACGGCTCTCCCGTTATTTCAATGCACATCTCGTCGGACGTGTAGTCGATTACCTTTGCCCTGTAAACGTCAACCGCCGCCAAAACGTCGCTCCTTTGCTTCTGCGAGTTTTTAACCTTTATAAGCATAAGCTCGCGCTTTATGGAGTCGCTTTCAAGGACTTCTACCTTTTTGACGTTGTAGAGCTTTCTCATCTGATTTATAAGCTGTTCCCTCGCGTATCCGTCACCGCTTAAGGAGATCGTTATTCTCGAATACTCGGGGCGCTCGGTTTCTCCTACCGTTAAGGCGTCTATGTTAAAGCCTCTGCGCGTAAACATACTCGTTACTCTGGTAAGGACGCCGAATTTGTTGTCAACGTACACCGCTATTACGAATTTACTCATCACGCCACCTCATTTCTTTACTATTATGTCGTCAATAGAGCCACCCGGAGGCAACATCGGAAGAACGAACTCGTCCTTGTCGATTATAGTATCTATTACGACGGGACCGCCTGCTTTGAGCGCTTTTTCAAAAGCCTCCGAAAACTCTTTTTCGTTCGTTGTTCGGTAACCGATAGCACCGAACGCCTCGGCAAGCTTTACAAAATCCGTCTTTCTGCCAAGCACGGTATTTGAGTATCTTTTGCCGTAGAAAAGCGTCTGCCATTGGCGAACCATACCTAAAACGCCGTTGTTCATTATAACTATGACCACGGGGACGTTGTAGGATACCGCCGTTGCAAGCTCGTTTAAGTTCATACCGAAGCTGCCGTCACCCGTTATAAGCACGGTCGGGTCTTTCGTTGCCACGTATGCGCCTATTGCGGCGCCGAGCCCGAAGCCCATGGTGCCGAGCCCTCCGCTTGAAACAAGCCTTCTTGCAGAATCGAAATGAGCGTATTGCGCCGTCCACATCTGGTGCTGACCGACGTCGGTTGCTATTATCGTGTGCTCCGGTTTTTTCTCATTTATTATATTGAACATCTTCTTCGGAGTAAACGAATCTTTGTTGACTTTATCCACTTCCTCCTCGATTTTTCTCTCGTCTGCCCTTAAAGACTCGACAAGCTCTTTCCATTCAGGAAGCTTCTTTTCCTTTACTGCCGCGTAAATTCTCGAAACGGCGTCCTCTACGTCGCCGACTATGCCGACGTCGACCTTGACGTTTTTGTTTATCTCCGCAAAATCGGGGTCTATCTGAATTATCTTACTGTTCTTTGCGTACTTTGCAACGTTGCCCGTCGCCCTGTCGCTGAATCTTACTCCGATACCGATAATAAGGTCCGCGTCCTTTTGCGCCATTGAGGACGCATAGTGTCCGTGCATACCCTGCATACCCAAAAATCTCGGGAACGTGTCGGGAATTGCGGAAAGTCCCATAAAAGTACAGCCTATGTATGCGTCGGTTTTGTCGGCAAACTTTTCTACCTCTTTGCCAAGCCCGAGCCCTGCCGCGCCGCCGCCTATGTAGATATACGGTCTTTTCGCCTCGTCTATTAAGCGTACCGCCTCGGATATAAGATCCTCGTTTGCCTTCGGAAGCGGGAATTTTTCAACTACGCCCTGCTCGCAAAAATCGCATACCGCCGCCTGAACGTCCTTCGGAACGTCGATAAGAACGGGTCCGGGTCTTCCCGATTTGGCTATCTTGAAAGCCTCTCTTATCGAATCCGCAAGCTCCTCGACGTTGTTTACAAAATAGTTATGCTTGGTTATCGGAAGCGTTATGCCCGTTATGTCTATTTCCTGAAAACTGTCCTTACCTATAAGCGAACACGGAACGTTGCCCGTTATTGCCACCATAGGTACGGAGTCAAGCATTGCGGTTGCAATACCCGTTACAAGATTGGTAGCGCCGGGGCCCGAGGTTGCAATAACTACTCCAACCTTGCCCGTTGCCCTTGAATATCCGTCTGCCGCGTGCACCGCTCCCTGCTCGTGCGCCGCCAAAACGTGATTGATTTTGTCACTTTCCTTGTAGAGTGCATCATAGATATTGAGAACTTGTCCGCCGGGATAACCGAACACGTCGGTAACGCCCTGCTCGATAAGCGTCTTTACTATGATTTCCGCTCCTGTCAATTTCATTTTCTCTCCTCCGTTTGTTTTTACTTTAACATTATATTAACTGCGCTTACAAGCGCCTTTACGGACGACACTATAATATCGCTGTCTATACCTGCGCCCCAGAACGAAACGCCGTTTGATTTTATTCCCACGTACGAGGATGCGGCGGAGCTCGTCTTTTCCTCTATTGCGTGCTCCGTATAGCTTTCAAGAGTGTAAATTTCTCCGACGACGCCTTTTATTGCGTTGCTTACGGCGTCAAGTCGTCCGTTACCCGTTGAGATAACGTCCTTTACGGTATCACCGTATTTTATCGACACCTCTGCGCGTATTCCGCCCTCAAAATCTGTATAGACGGCTCTTTCAACGTCAAGCGGAGCGCTTATATTTACGTAATCCCTCATAAAGATATCGTAAACCTCGGACGGCTGAAGCTCTGCGTGTGCTCTGTCGGAAATGCTCTTTACGTGATATCCGAACGCTTCTTTCATTTTGGGTGGCAAAACGAGCTTGAACTGCGTTTCCATAATATAACCTATTCCGCCCTTGCCCGATTGAGAATTTATTCTTATTACGTCCGCCTCGTATTTTCTTCCTATGTCGGTGGGGTCTATCGGCAGATACGGAACGTTCCATATTCCGCCGTGCTCCTCTCTCCATTTCATTCCCTTTGCTATCGCGTCCTGGTGAGAACCGCTGAACGCCGCAAAGACAAGCTGACCCGAATACGGTTGTCTTTCGTAAACGTGCATTCTCGTAACTCTTTCGTAAACCTCCGTTATAGAGGGGAGGTCGGAAAAATCAAGCCCCGGGTCTATTCCCTGCGAGTACATATTAAGTGCGAGGGTGACTATGTCGGCATTGCCCGTTCTCTCTCCGTTGCCGAAAAGAGTACCCTCTATTCTGTCGGCACCCGCTAAAAGTCCCATCTCGCAGTCTGCTATGGCACAGCCCCTGTCGTTGTGCGGGTGGAGCGAAACTATTATATTCTCTCTGTTTTTGAGGCTTTTGCACATATACTCAACCTGATTTGCGTAAACGTGCGGCATAGAACAAGACACGGTCACGGGCAGGTTTATTATAACTTTATCGTTTTCGGTCGGCTCCCAGATTGATATGACCTCGTTGCATATGCGTGCGGC
>CAMGRB010000148.1 GCA_946061315.1 uncultured Clostridia bacterium
TATGTTAAATTATTTGAGGCGGGATACGAGGTCGAGCATTTCAAGCTCGGTCTGGAACTTTGCTATGTCGGTGTTCTCGTCTATTACGACAAGCTCCGTATCGGTAAGCTTTGCAAACATTCTTATATCGTCAACCGTGAGTGCCGTTGATACTACCGCATGGTGTGCGCCGCCTGCGTATATCCAAGCCGCCGCGCCTGTTGCGTGGTCGGGCTTTAACTTCCACATTATTCTTGCAACGGGGAGCTTGGGCATAGGCTCGGGTTGTTTTACAAGCTCTATCTTTGCGCAGATTATTCTGAATCTGTTGCCGAGGTCTATCATACAAACGGCAACGCCGTCGCCTGCCACACCGTCAAATACAAGCCTTGCAGGGTCAGATTTACCGCCTATTCCGAGAGGATGTACCTCTATTTTAGGTTGAGTGGAAGCAAAATCGGGAGAAACCTCGAGCATATGGGAGCCGAGCACTACCTCCTCGCCCTTCGTAAAGTCGTAAGTGTAGTCCTCCATAAATCCGGTCGAGCCGTCCCTGCCCTTTGCCATCTCGGCAAGTATAGCGCCGAGTGCCGCAGTCTTGTAATCTCCCTCCGCGCCGAAGCCGATGCGCTTTGCCATCATTCTCTGTACGGCAAGCCCGGGGAGCTGTTTAAGACCGTGGAGGTCCTGGAAGGTATCGGTAAATGCATTGAATTTTCCGTCGCTCAAAAACTTGTCAAGCGCTATTTCATACTTTGCCTGTTCTCTTACCGCGTCGATATTGTCGGTGTTCATTATGTATTCTTTGCGGTATTCGTCCATCTTTGCGTCAACTTCGCTCTCGGTTACCTTGTTTACAAGATCCACAAGATCTCCGATACCGTAGTAGTTTACGTTCCAGCCGTATTTTATTCTGCTCTCAACTCTGTCGCCGTCGGTGACGGAAACCTCTCTCATATTACTGCCGAACATTGCAACGTTTAAGTTCTTTGAAAGGTCTATCGCTCTTGCAACGTCGATAAACTTCTTTATTTTCTCTATCGTTTCGGTATGGCGGTAGTATCCGACGATAACTTCTCTCTTTATGCCGAGGCGGGTGCACATAAAGCCGTACTCTCTGCCGCCGTGCGCCGTCTGATTTAAGTTCATAAAGTCCATATCTATCGTGTCGTAGGGGAGCTTTTCGTTCGCCTGTGTGTGAAGGTGAAGGAGTGGCTTTGTAAGAAGCTGAAGTCCCTTTGTCCACATCTTTGCGGGGCTGAAGGTGTGCATCCACGTAATTACCGCTATGCAGTCCTTATCGTTTGACGCTTTGAGGCAAGCCTCAACGCAGCTTGCGTCGTCCCTTACCGTTGCGCAGTAAGAAATTTCAACTCCGTCTATCTTTTCGTCAAGATATTTGCAGATTTCGCGGCTGTCATTTGCTACCTGTTTAAGAACCTCCTCGCCGTAGAGGTCCTGGCTTCCCGTGATAAAATATACTTTTTTCATTACCATATCTCCCGTAATAAATTATTTTTCACAAAGTTTATCTTCAAGCGCGGTTATCATATCAACTCTCGTCTTATGTCTGCCGCCCTCAAATTCGGTGTTAAGAAATATATCGGCAATATCGCACGCAAGCCCGGCTCCGATAACCCTTGCGCCCATGCAAAGAACGTTTGCGTCATTGTGCATTCTCGTAAATCTTGCGCTGAAAGTGTCCGAGCAGCAAGCCGCGCGTATGCCCTTGCATTTGTTTGCCGCCATACTCATTCCGATACCCGTTCCGCAAACGAGAATACCGAGCTCGTGCTTGCCCTCGCGTATCGCCGTGCAAACCTTTTCGGCATAATCGGGGTAATTGCAGCTCTTGTTTTCGTAAGTGCCGTAATCGACGTATTCAACGCCCGTTTCGTCAAAATGCTTCATAAGCTCGTCTTTTAGTCCGAGTGCGGCGTGGTCACACGCTATTCCAATAGGTTTTTTCATAATCTTTTCCTCTGTTTCAAGCATCTTTATTTCAAAGCCGAATTATTTTGCGGCTTCGTTTTTCATTTTTTCTTCTCTTTCGCGCTCTGCCTGGGGTTTTCTTATATAGTTGATTTCAAGCTCCGTGTCCTTTGTGTCCTCACCCGCCACTATCTTGCGGTAAGCGATTTTGCCGACGCTGTATGCGTTTTGGTAAACAATAAGCTCGGGGGTCGGCTCAAAGCCGTAAATATCTTTTCCGAGACAAAGCTCGTACCCGTCCCCGACAAAAAAGACTTTTTTGTTCTCTTTTTTCGCTCTTTCCTCGGCTATCGAAATAAGCTCGTCAAGCTCCATACACGATGACGGAATAATTTTTTCTCCGCCGTCGAAAAGTCCGCAGTAGACCTGTCCGCGCCTTGCGTTCATAACGGGGCATACAATACCCGAAAAGCCCGAAAGGTTTTCGTAAAGTGCGTCTATTGCGTCAACGCCTATGCACTTTTTACCCGTCCCGAATGCAAGCCCCTTTACCGTTGCAACGCCTATCCTAACCCCCGTAAAAGAGCCGGGGCCTATTGATACGGCAAAGGCATCTATCGCCTGCACGTCGAGAGAAAGTGATGAAAGAAGCGATTTTATCATGGGAAGGAGAGTTTCGCTATGCGTGTTTTCCGTATTGACGGTATAGATGCCGAGCAGTTTTTCATCCTCGAGCACCGATGCCGTTGCGGTCTTTGCCGTGGTGTCAAGCGCAAGTATTTTCATTTTAAAACTCTCCTCCTTTCAATTCATTCCAAAAGGTAAACTCAATCTTTTTCTATTACTATATCTCTGTCAAATTCGGACACTCCCTTGGAGATTTTGACTTTATAAGCGTCCTTCGGTATTGCCCAGGGGGTGTTTTCGCTCCATTCCGCAACGCAAATGCCCTTGCTCAAATAGTCGTAAAAGCCCGTTGAGTAAAGCTCATCGTCGTCGGAAATTCTGTAAAGGTCAAAGTGGAAAAGCGACACTCCCTCGCCCTTATACTCGTTTACTATCGTATAAGTCGGGCTTTTTACTCTCGCGCCCGGGGTAATTACCGAGGCAAGCCCTCTTACAAATGCGGTCTTGCCTGCTCCGAGGTCGCCGTACATTGCGATAAAGGCGTTTTTCTCACCTTTTATCATATCTGCAAAATCGGATGCGATTTTCTCGGTTTGCTCGGGGGAGTGTGTGTGAAATTCGTATTTCATATCAGAACAGTCCCGTTATTTTGCCGTCTTGGTCAACGTCTATTCGGAGTGCGGCAGGGGCTTTCGGCAGTCCCGGCATTGTCATTATGGCACCCGTAAGAACAACTATAAATCCCGCACCCGCAGACACCTTTACCTCTCTTACCGTAAGGGTAAAGCCCTTCGGTCTTCCGAGCTTTGTCGGGTCGTCGGAGAGAGAGTACTGCGTTTTTGCCATACAAACGGGGAATTTTGAAAACTCGGGGTTTATCTTTTCAAGCTCCGCTATCGCTTTTGACGCCGCGGCATCGAATTTTACCTCTCCTGCGCCGTAAATCTCTTTTGCCACGGTTTCTATCTTTTCCTTTATACCCATCTCGTCGGGATAAAGCACGTGGAAATCGCTCTTTTTCTCGCATGCTTCAACTACCTTCTTTGCAAGGTCAACTCCACCCTCGGAGCCTTTTGCAAATACCTCGGAAAGTGCAAAATCCGCACCCTTTGCCTTGCATATTTCCTCAAGGGTAGCAAGCTCACCGTCGGTGTCGGAGGCAAAGCGGTTTATCGCAACAACTACGGGCACGCCGTATTTCTGAATGTTTTCTATGTGCGCCTCGAGGTTTACCGCACCCTTTTTAAGAGCCTCGATATTTTCTGCCGTCAGCTCCGTTTTGGGAACGCCGCCGTTATATTTGAGCGCACGCACGGTTGCAACAAGCACGACCGCAGACGGCTTTAATTTTGCAAACCTGCACTTTATATCAAAGAACTTTTCTGCGCCGAGGTCTGCGCCGAAGCCCGCTTCGGTTATCGTATAATCAGCAAGCTTAAGAGCAAGCTTTGTCGCCCTTACGGAGTTACAACCGTGTGCTATATTGGCAAACGGTCCGCCGTGTATTATCGCAGGCGTGTTCTCCGTCGTCTGAACGAGGTTGGGTTTAAGTGCGTCTTTAAGTACCGCCGCCATAGCGCCGTTTACGCCGAGATCGCGGCAATATACGGGGCTTCCGTCGTATTTATACGCAACGAGTATCTTGCCGAGCCTCTCTTTTAAGTCGGCTATCGATTCACTGAGGCAAAGTATAGCCATTATCTCGCTGGCAACGGTTATCATAAAGTGGTCTTCTCTCGGCACTCCGTCCGTCTTTGCTCCAAGCCCTATGAC
>CAMGRB010000149.1 GCA_946061315.1 uncultured Clostridia bacterium
AAGCAAGACGTCCGATACGGCCGAAGCCGTTAATTGCAACTTTAACTGACATTTTGAAATTCCTCCGATTTTTTTGTTTTGTGTATGGAAACGTTCATTCCCTACCAATCATATATTTTATACTATTTCTTTTCAATATACAAGAGTTTTTTTCAAAAATTATTCATTTTTTTCGCTCTTGTATAAAAATTAAAAGCATGACGGCGATTTTTTAGACGATAAGTCAATTTTTTTCCTTCATTATTATAAAATGTTTGACATATCTCCTCCGATTTGGTATAATATATTCGTTAAAGGTCGCCTTTTAAGATTGTAACGGAGGAATTATGGAGATTTTCGGCTCGCTTATAGGAAATGAAAATATTAAGAGATCTTTGGGCTCCGAGATAGCGTCCTCAAAATTTCTCCACGCTTATATAATCGAGGGCAAAAAAGGAACGGGTAAGCATACCGTCGCGCGTCTTGCAGCCGCGGCGATAATGTGCCACGGCAAAGAAAAGGTGCCGTGCGGCGAGTGCGATACGTGCAGAAAGATACTCTCGGACAACTGTGCGGACGTAAAATTTTTCGACGCCTTCAAGGTTGACGAGGTAAGAAAAATCAAGGAAACTCTTTACGAAACGTCCACGGAGTGCGATTACAAGGTATATATTTTCAACGACGCTCAAAAAATGAACGTCAAGGCGCAAAACGCTCTGCTTATATCTCTTGAAGAGCCGCCCGAAAACGTCGTTTTCTTCCTTCTTTGCACGGACGCAAACGCTCTGCTTGAAACCGTGCGCTCCCGCGCACAGATACTTCGCACGGAGCCACTTGACAAAAAAACAATATTTGAGTACGTAAGAAGCTCCGGTATTGCAAGCGAGCTTTCCGACGAGAGATTAAACGAGATAATTCTCTGCTCCGGCGGCTCGCTCGGATACGTTCTCGATATGGCAAGCCCGCAAAACGCAAACGCTCTTATCGAAAAGAGGCAAAGGGCACTTAAGCTGGCAACGGCTCTGCTCTCACCCGGCGCCGAGGGATATTCATTTATTTCGTCCCTTTCATCTCTTTCCCGTGAGGACACGGTTGAAACGCTTCTTTCCGTGCTTACCTTATTAAGAGATCTTATAGTTCTGAAAAAGGATCGGGGAGCAAATCTTTGCTTCTTTGCATCGAGGGACGAGGCGTTATCTCTTTCATCAAAAGCAAACCTCAAAAAGCTTACGTCGTTTTACGATGCGACGGAGAGAGCGATAAACGACGTCAATTCAAACGCGTCGGTAATGAGCACTCTCGTTTCTCTGCTTTAACCCGAATTAAAGAAAGGAAAAATAAAATGTCTGACGAAAATATAAATCAAAACGGCGGCGAGGAAAAAACCGAGATAATAGGCGTTCGCTTCAAGGACGGCGGAAAGACCTATTATTTTGCCGCAAACGGAAGCACGGCGAAAACGACCGATTTTGCAATAGTTGAAACTGCGCGCGGCGTTGAGTTCGGCAAGGTTGCCTGCACGAATAAGTTCGTTTCGCAAAGTGAAATAGTGCCTCCGCTTCGCCCCGTTATAAGAATAGCCACGCAAAGCGATATAAAGGCAAACGAGGCAAACAAGAAAAAAGAAGAAGAAGCAATTAAAATATGTCAGCAAAAGGTCACCGAGCACAAGCTTGAGATGAAGCTTATCGAGGCGGAGTACACCTTTGACCTCTCAAAGCTTACGTTCTATTTCACCGCAGACGGAAGAATAGATTTCAGAGAGCTTGTAAAGGACCTTGCCTCAACCTTCAGAACGAGGATAGAGCTTCGCCAGATCGGTATAAGAGATGAGGCGAAATTTATGGGCGGACTCGGAATATGCGGGCGTCCGTTTTGTTGCTGTTCTTTCCTGCCGGACTTCTGTCAGGTGTCGATAAAGATGGCAAAAGAGCAAAATTTGTCGCTTAACTCCTCAAAAATCTCGGGTGCCTGCGGCAGACTTATGTGTTGCCTTAAATTCGAGCACGAAACATACGCGCGTGAGATAAGCCTTACCCCTCCCGTCGATTCTACCGTAAAAACGGCGGACGGAACGGGAACGGTTACGGAGATAAGTCCGCTATCGGGTATGATAAAGGTAAATATAAACGACACGATAAAGTCGTATCACCGTGACGACGTAAAGGTTCTTTCCTATCCGAAGTCCAAAAAGCAAGCGTCAAAGGACGATGACGGCGAGGAAATAATTGAAAAGAAATAAAATTTCAATTTTGTATTGACAAACGATTTTTTTATGATACAATAAGAGAGTAAACAGTTATAACGGAGGTGTATAAAATGGCTTACAAAATTACTGATGAGTGCATTGCTTGCGGTGCTTGCGCAGAGGCTTGCCCCTGTTCCTGCATAACCGAGGGCGACGGAAAGTATGTTATTAACGCAGATGAGTGCGTTTCTTGCGGTTCTTGTGCCGCTACTTGTCCTGTAGGCGCACCCGTTGAGGAATAATCTCGTAATACATAAGAACAAAAACGGAGTTGCGGTCACGCTGCTCCGTTGTTCTTTATAATGAAAGCTTATGACGGAGGGAAAATGGAACTTAAAGACAACGAACGAATAAATGAGATAAACGAGGGGCTCCGCATAATAGAGAGCAAAAATGCGCTCACCTTCGGCACCGACGCATATCTTCTTTCCGCATATCTGCCAAAAAGGTCAAACGCCACGGCGGTGGAGCTCGGTTGCGGAAGCGGAGTTGTTTCATTTCTCGCTCTTACAAAGAAAAAGTGCCGCCACGTGTACGGAATAGAGGTACAAAGCTCAATTTGCGATATTGCGAGAAGAAATGCGGAGCTGAATTCTCTTGACTCCTCTTTTACCGCACTGAACAAGGATTTAAGGGACTGCTCAACTACCGATACCTCGGGCGAGGTGGACATTGTCTTTTCAAATCCTCCGTATATGAAAAGCTCTTCGGGCAAACCAAATGAGAGCGAGGAAAAAAATCTCTCACGCCACGAAATATGCGGCGATATAAACGATTTTTGCAAATGTGCCGCAAGGCTACTTAAATTCGGCGGCGATTTTTACGTCGTTTACCGCCCCGACAGAATGGCGGAGCTTATATATGCCCTCAAATCAAACAAGCTTGAGCCTAAAAATATAACCTTTGTCTATCCAAATTCGCACACTCCCCCGTCCCTTTTACTCGTATCGTCAAGGCTCGGCGGTAAGGGCGGAATGAAAATAAGCAAGCCGCTTTTTATCTATAAAGACGGCACGTCGGAATACACCGAGGAGTTCAAAAAGATATACGAAAACTGCAATATCGACACGGGAAAATAAGCGCATTTATGCAAGGACGAAATTAAAAAGCAGACACGGGTCGGCGTTTTTTTGCAACCTTTTCTGTGTGTGCCCTTTGGTACTTTCTTATTTCCCGGGAAATAGACCGAGTTTAAGTGCAAAAAACGCTTTTTGCGACACGTATTCGGCAAAAACGCCATAATTCGCGCGGAATTTGCGCAGTAAACGTTGTACGGCAGTTTTCACAAGAATAATTTACAGACGGAGATAACGTTATGAGCAGTGTAAAATCGAAAAACGTTTCAAGAGAGGACAAAAACAAGATAACGGGCGGCACGCTCTATCTTGTTGCCACCCCGATAGGTAACCTTTCCGATATGAGTGAAAGAGCGATAAAAACCTTGAGAGAGGTTGATTTTATAGCCGCTGAGGACACGAGAAATACGGGCAGGCTTCTCTCTTTTTTCGGCATTTCAAAGCCGATGGTAAGTTATTTCGAGCACAATAAAAGAGAGCGCGGAGAGATAATTCTCGCAAGGCTTGTCGGCGGCGAGAGCTGTGCGCTCGTTACCGATGCGGGAACGCCCGCAATAAGCGACCCGGGTGAAGACCTTGTGCGGCTCTGTGCCGAAAACAACGTGCCCGTCACCTCCGTGCCCGGTTGCTCGGCAGTTGTAAACGCTCTTGCTCTCTCGGCTTTACCGACGGGCAGATTTGCCTTTGAGGGATTTTTAAGCACCAACAAGGCGGAGCGCAAAAAGCACCTTGAAAGTGCAAAAAACGACACTCATACGCTTATTTTTTACGAAGCACCGCACAAATTGAAAACAACTCTTGCCGATATGCTTTCTTTTTTCGGCGACAGAAAAATATCGCTTTGCCGCGAGCTTACCAAAATAAACGAGGAAATTATGAGAACTACTCTCTCGGGTGCCTGCGAATACTATTCGGTAAACGAGCCGAGAGGTGAATACGTCCTTGTTGTTGAGGGTGCCGATAAGGAGCAAAAGGAC
>CAMGRB010000150.1 GCA_946061315.1 uncultured Clostridia bacterium
CAACGCCGTGCGGCAGGTGATGGAACGCGCCGAGCTTATGCGCCATCGAGTGACATACTCCGAGGAATGCGTTTGCAAAAGCCATACCTGCCATGGTTGCCGCATTTGCCATCTTCTCTCTTGCTACGGGGTCATTCTGTCCGTTATCGTAGGCTCTTGGCAGATACTCAAATATCACTTTAAGAGCGCGCAAAGCCAAGCCGTCGGTATAGTCCGTTGCCATAATCGAAGCGTATGCCTCAAGCGCGTGAGTAACCGCGTCAATACCCGATGCGGAGGTAAGTCCTTTCGGTGCGGTCATATGGAAATCGGCATCTACTATTGCCATATTCGGCATAAGTTCATAGTCCGCCAAAGGATATTTTACGCCCGTGCTCTCGTCGGTAATTACCGCAAAAGGCGTTACCTCGGAGCCTGTGCCCGCGGAGGTCGGTATTGCTATGAAATATGCCTTCTCGCCCATCTTCGGGAACGTGTAAATACGCTTTCTTATATCGCAGAAGCGCATAGCCATATCAAGAAAGTCAACTTCGGGATGCTCGTACATTACCCACATGATCTTTGCCGCGTCCATAGCGGAGCCGCCGCCGAGCGCTATTATAACGTCGGGGGCAAACGACATCATCTGCTTCGTTCCTTCCTTTGCGCACGCAAGGGTCGGGTCCGGTGCTACGTCGTGGAAGGTGGCGTATGATATTCCGAGCTCGGAAAGCTTATCCGTTATCGGTTTTGTGTATCCGTTGTTGAACAGGAACGAGTCCGTTACAACGAAAGCCTTCTTTTTGTTCATAACGGTCTTTAACTCGTCAAGAGCAACGGGGAGGCACCCCTTCTTTATATAAACCTTTTCAGGCGCTCTGAACCAAAGCATATTCTCTCTCCTTGCCGCAACTGTCTTTATATTGATAAGGTGCTTTACTCCGACGTTTTCGGATACCGAGTTGCCGCCCCACGAGCCGCAACCCAGAGTGAGCGACGGTGCAAGACGGAAGTTATAAATATCGCCGACGCCGCCTTGTGACGACGGGGTATTTATAAGGATACGGCAGGTCCTCATCGTGTTCTTGAATTTGTCTATCTTCTCTTTTTCGGTGACCTCGTTGAGATATACGGACGAGGTGTGTCCAAGACCGCCGTCCTCGATAAGACGGTAAGCTTTGCTTATTGCGTCGTCAAAATCCTTTGCTCTGTACATTGCAAGGACGGGAGAGAGCTTCTCGTGTGCAAACTCCTCGCTTATATCGACGGATTCTACCTCGCCGATAAGTATCTTCGTGTCTTTTGCAACGTCAACGCCCGCGAGTTTGGCTATGGTATAAGCACTCTGACCGACGATTTTTGCATTCAATGCGCCGTTTATGATAATGGTCTTTCTTACCTTATCGGTTTCCTCGGGGGTGAGAATATAACAGCCTCTCTTTACAAATTCGTCTTTTACCTTGTCGTATATGCTGTCAAGTACTATGACGGACTGTTCCGACGCGCATATCATACCGTTATCAAATGTCTTTGAATGAATTATCGAGTTGACTGCAAGCAATATATCGGCTGTATCGTCGATAACTGCCGGTGTGTTACCGGCACCTACGCCGAGTGCCGGCTTTCCGCTTGAATAAGCCGCTTTTACCATTCCGGGTCCGCCTGTTGCAAGTATAATGTCTGCCGTGGACATAAGAAGATTGGTAAGTTCAAGGCTCGGCACATCTATCCACGAGATTATATCCTCAGGTGCTCCCGCTTCAACAGCCGCTTCAAGAACGACTTTTGCCGCCTCTATGGTGCTCTTTTTTGCTCTCGGGTGAGGGCTTATCATAATTCCGTTTCTCGTTTTAAGCGCAAGCAAAGTCTTGAATATAGCCGTTGAGGTCGGATTGGTTGTCGGTATAACTGCTGCAATAACTCCTATCGGGCATGCAATTTTCTGCATTCCGCCGACGGGGTCATCCTCTATAACTCCGCAGGTCTTTTCGTTTCTGTACTTGTTGTAAACAAACTCGGACGCTATGTGGTTCTTTATTACCTTATCTTCGACAATGCCCATTCCGGTCTCTTCAACCGCAAGTTTTGCAAGCGGTATTCTCGCCTTATTTGCGGCGATTGCGGCGGCGGTAAATATCTTATCCACCTGTTCCTGCGTGTAGGTAGCATATTTCTCTTCGGCAGCCTTTACACGCGCAAAGGCTTCGTTAAATGTATCCACGCTGTCAACAATTTTATATTTTTTCATGTTTTTCCCTCCTATTAACTGCGTTTTTACAGTCGGACTCTGAATTTGTTATCATTCTATCACAAAAAGAAACGTTTGTGAAATGCTAAATAAATATATGGGTATGTATCTGAAAGCATAGCGAGAAAAAGTAAATTATGTATATTTATGCCTTTTATCGTCATTAAAAAAGCGATTTTGGCAATCGCATTTTTATTTTTTGTTTATTTTGAACATACAGCATTACTTATTTTGAGTGAAAGAGGCTTATCGGACAATTTTCCGATATGCTTTTTCAGGGCTACCCGTTTTAAGTACGGTTGCTTATTCCCTCTTTTGCCTTCAAAACGTTTGCTATAAACTCCTTATCAAGCTCGGAGAGCTTATATCCGTTTCTGTAAATCAAAACGTCCTTGTATTTCTTGGAGGCAAAACCGCACTTCTTCTCTATGAGATTGTGCTGTTCGAGCATCTCGTCGGGTATCGGGGATATCCACATAAACGTATTCGGCACGTTTTCAAGGAGCATATACTGGCTTGCCCTCTCGAAAACGTATATTCTCTTATCCACAAATTCCGACATTTCCGCCTTCTTTACGTCTATTATGGGGAGCGACGGAACGTACGGGTCGGCGTGGGTTATCTCTATATACTCCGAAAGATCCTCGGGGGTTATATCGTCCTTGGTTGCAAGCGGGTTATTTGCCGACATGGCAAGAACGTAGGAAAATTCGGTTATCGTTTCGGCAACGAGATTTTTTTCGACGAACATTGACTCAAAATATTTTTCAAAAGTCGTCTGGTATCTTATAATTCCGAGGTTGTATTCGCCCTTTATGACGTTGTTTATCGTGCGCATCGAGTTGGTTTCTTTATAGAATATCTCGGCGGGGGACGACGTATTTATGCTCCTTGCAAGCTCCGCAAAGGCGTAAGCAAGGTAGCCCGCCCTCGGAACGCACACGGAAAAATGCTGCTTGTTTGTCTTTCCGTTCCTGTATATCTCCTCAACCTCGTCAATCTGCGAAAGAATACGCTTTGCGTACTGCAAAAATTCCTCTCCGTCGGGGGTTGGCGTTATTCCCTTTGACGTGCGCTCGAATATTTTTATACCGAGCCCGTTTTCAAGCTCCTTTATCGCACGGCTTAAGTTCGGTTGTCCCATAAAAAGATTTTTTGCCGCTCTGCTTATTGACTTGCTCTTTTCAACTTCAAGAGCATATTTGAGATAAAGTATATTCATAATCTCCCCCTCTCTTTTGCGCTTTTTATCAGTCGCAAATTATTTGAGAAATCCGTTTACTATCTGCTCCTCGGCTTCTTTTTCGGTAAGGCCGAGAGTCATCAGTTTTATGAGCTGTTCGCCTGCTATTTTGCCTATTGCCGCCTCGTGAACAAGGCTTGCGTCAACGTTGTTTGCGGTTATTTCGGGAATTGCGGCAACGGTTGCATTATCCATTATAATGGCGTCGCACTCCGTGTGTCCGTAGCATTTGTTATTTCCGTTTATATTCGACGTAAATATCTGGTGCGAATTGTTTTTTGCAACGGAACGCGAAACGACGTTGGCGGAGGAATTTTCTCCGTCAAGATCGACCGTAAATTCGGTCTTGGCGGTCTGCTCCCCATGCGTCATTATCTTTTCGTGTATTACTATTTTTGCGTCCTTGGCAAGCTTGGCGTCGGTTTTGCGGAAGGTGGAGTTTATCCCTTTTATCTGCGTCGTTTCCATCTCCATATAACCGCCCTCGTCTATCTCGACGACGGTAGTCGGGTTCATTATATTTTCACCGTTTCCGTCGCCCTCGCCGTAGTGGCGCTCCACGTACTTAACCTTTGCGCCCTTTGCTATATGGAACGTGTGTATTCCGTCGTGTTGAGAGCTTTGGTCGCCGCAGTTGTGTATTCCGCAACCCGCAATTATCAAAACGTCCGCGCCCTCGCCGATATAAAAATCGTTATACACAAGGTCGTAAAGTCCCGTTTCGCTTATGATAACGGGAATATGCACGCTCTCGTTTTTCGTGTAGGGCTTTATTATTATATCGATGCCGGGCTTGTCCTTTTTGGTTA
>CAMGRB010000151.1 GCA_946061315.1 uncultured Clostridia bacterium
GTAATTTACGCTTAATTATAATATCATAATTTTAGCTACGTGTCAATATTTTTTTATCATTTTTTGAGCTGGGGAGAAAAAATTGATTTATTCGGCGGGCGTTTTTATAAAAAAGAAAAAATAATAACGCTTATAGGACAAAAAATGACTTGAAAAAAAGAAATATTATGATACAATAGTATTGAAAAGAAAAAACAAGGAGTTTTTGCTATGACAAGATATCAATCAGCGAAAGAAATGTTTGCAAAGTACGGTGTTGACACCGATCTTGCAATAGAGCGCCTCAAAAACATTCCGCTCGCGGTAAACTGCTGGCAGGGCGACGACGTAAAGGGCTTTGACCAGGACGGACCTTTGACGGGCGGTATTCAGGCGACGGGAAACTATCCCGGGAAGGCACGCACACCCGAGGAGCTTATGGAGGATATGGACAAGGCGATGTCGCTTTGCCCCGGTAAGAAGAAGCTCAATCTCCACGCTTGCTACGCAATTTTTGAAAACGGCGAGAGGGCAGACAGAGATAAGCTTGAGCCGAAGCATTTTGAAAAATGGGTCAAGTTTGCAAAAGAGAGAAACATGGGTATAGATTTTAACCCGACTTTCTTCTCGCACCCGATGGTAAAGGACGGACTTACGCTTACAAGCCCCGATGAAAACGTGAGAAAATTCTGGGTTGAACACGGCAAGGCTTGTATCAGAATTTCGCAATATTTTGCCGAGGAAACGGGCGTTCCCTGTGTTATGAACATATGGATAGGTGACGGATATAAGGATATCCCCGCAGACAGAATGGACCCCCGTATGAGATACAAAAAGTCGATAGAGGAGATACTCTCCGAGCCGTTCGACCCGAAAAAAGTTAAACCCTGTGTCGAATCAAAGGTATTCGGAATAGGAGTTGAGGCTTACACGGCAGGCTCCGCAGAGTTTGCACTCTCCTTTGCCGCAACGCACGAAAAATGCTTGCCGCTTATGGATAACGGACATTATCATCCGACCGAGGTCGTATCGGACAAAATACCCGCATTGCTTTGCTTCTTCCCGGAGATTGCACTCCATATAACGCGCCCTGTCCGTTGGGACTCCGACCACGTAGTTATATTTGAGGACGAAACCGTTGAGATGGCAAAGGAAATAGTCCGTTGCAACGCTATTGACAGAGTATATATGGCGCTTGACTGCTTTGATGCAAGCATTAACCGTATTGCCGCTTGGACGGTAGCTATACGTAGCTGGCAAAAAGCAATGCTCCGTGCACTCTGCACTCCGAACGATAAACTCAAAGAATATCAGGACAACGCAGAATTTACAAAGCTTCTTGTAGAGCAGGAGGCAGTAAAGGAGCTTCCTTTCTTCGATATATGGAGAGAGTATTGCGAAAGATGCGGCGTGTCCTCGGACGACAGTTGGTTTGACGAAGTAAAGGCTTACGAAAAAGAAGTTTTGTCAAAGCGCAAATAATAAAAAACATAAAAATACCGCAGACAGTGTCGATTGTCTGCGGTTTTTTATGCGAAAATTAACAAAACGGCGGGAGCAAGGTGAAGAATATATATGCTCCTTTAATTGTAGGGACGGTTACCTTGTGAATTTTCGTAGGGCAGGGGCTTGCTCCTGCCGCAAGGAAGGCTTTTTGTGCCTCACTCCTCATCCACCGCTAACGCGGTCCCCCTTCTCCCGCAGGAGAAGGCTTTTCGGCGGGAGCAAGGAAGGCTCTTAATTGTACTTGCCGTTTTGTTTTACCATTCATATAAAAGCGGGACGGTGGGGACCGTCCCCTACGGATAAAATTTGATTGGAAACGGGTCGTCGAGGACGTCGACCCCTACAATTATTCGTTATTCATTTTTCAATCGGGTCGTCGAGGACGCCACGGGAAAAGTAATAAGTAAGAGTGAAAAGTGAAAAAGTTGGCTTGCTCCCGCAAAAAGCCTCCCTTGTGTAAAGGGAGGTGGCATTTTCGCAAGAAAATGACGGAGGGATTGTTGCTATAAAAGAAAGATTTTTACAATCCCTCAGTCGCTTACGCGACAGCTCCCTTTACACAAGGGAGCCTTATGGGCTAAATTGATAGCTAAATTATTCCGCTTTGCTTCATGGCTAAATTTTATTTCATAAAGCTAAATTAAATTTGCTCTTTTAGCCGGCGTAGCCGATTTGGTAGGGGAGGGTCTTGACCCTCCCGCCATCTTATTTATCCGGGCTTGCTCAATTTAGCTTGCGATACGCAAATTTAGCTGATAGGCAAAGCCTATCTTGATATTCCGTTGAAATTGCACATAGCGTCCTCGATTTTGCCGTTTAACATAAGCTCAAGAGCGCCGGGTACACATTCGATAATACCGAAAAGGTTCTTTTCAAGCTCTTTCGGTATTCTGCCGAGCACCCAGTTTACCATATCGGCGTCGGGCGAGGGGAGCTTGCCCACCCCTATCTTTATTCTCGGGAAATCCTCGGAGTCAAGGTGGGATATTATACTCTTTAAGCCGTTATGGCCTCCTGCACTTCCGTTTCTTTTTATACGCATTCTGCCAACGTCCAGCGACACGTCGTCGGATATTATTATAACGTTTTCGGGCGGTATTTTGTAAAACGAGGATGCCGCGCCTATCGCCTCGCCTGAATTGTTCATATACGTCTGCGGTTTCATAACAAGGACACGCACCCCCGCGATTTCTGCCTCGCAGGTAAGAGCATTGAATTTGAGCTTGTTGCATTTTATTCCGTATTTTTGGCAGATGTAGTCAATGCAGAGGAAGCCTGCGTTGTGCCTTGTAAACGTATATTCCTCCCCCGGATTGCCAAGCCCGGCTATAATATGCGACACTCCCCCGCTTGTTTTATCAGAGGAGCCTATTTTTTTGAACAGTTCAAAAATGTCAGCCATATTTATTGCTTTCTCTTTCTTCTTATTGCCCAGCCCTCGTGATTGGACTGATATTCTCTTGCTATTGCAAGCGCACCGGCAGGCACGTCATCGGTTATGGTGGAGCCTGCGGCGGTAAACGCACCTTTTCCTACCGTCACGGGTGCTATAAGATTAGTGTTGCAACCGATAAACGCATCGTCGGCAATTTTGCATCTGTGCTTACTGCTTCCGTCATAGTTTACCGTGACAACTCCGCAACCGAAGTTTACTCTTGCCCCGACGTCGCTGTCACCTATATAAGTAAGATGAGATGCGTGGGTATCGTTACCTATCGTTGAATTTTTAATTTCCACAAAGTCGCCAACCTTTACTCCCGAGAGCAGATGTGAGTTCGGCCTTACGTGGCAGAACGGACCTATTTTTACGTTACTTTCAAGTATGGAATCATAAATTTGAGTGGAATTAACGACACACTCCGCGCCGATTTCCGAATTTGATATGACGGAGTTCGGTCCTATTATGCAGTTTTCGTGTATTCTGCACCAGGGTCTTATCTCGGTGCCGGGCAGTATGGTAACGCCCTTTCTTATTTCGGAGTTCGGCGATATTATTATTCCGTCGCGAAGCTCGATATTTACTCCACTCATCACGAGATAGTCGAGAAATTCCTCTCTGTATCTTGCTACTCTGCGGTAATATTCCATTCTGTCGGACGGAATAGCCGTTTCACCGTCAAGGAACGACCAGCACTCGCATTTTGCGCCACAGTCGCCTATATGGGCTATAAAGTCTGCAGGGGAGGAAACGTCGCCCTCGCCTATCATTTTTCCCGTTCCGATAACTGCGTAAAGATTGCGCATACTTCCTATCGTAGCGTATCCGAGGTCTGCATCGTAGACGTAGGAAAGAGCCGCCTCCACATCCTTGCTCTTTGCAAGAAATGCACACGGGGAGGCAAAAACGACGATATCGTCAAGGTCCGGCGCTATTTCGTTTATCGCTCCGTTTATTTCAAAGGTGGAGGCGCGGACGAATTTTACGTCCATATTAAGCTTGTTTGCCGCGTCCATAAACTTTCTGTACGTGTGCTCGTAAAGAGGGGCAAAAAAGAGTTCTTCGGACACTCCCCCCGTAAAAAAGCCCGAATTGTCGTTACATATGACTATAAAAAGCTGTTTCATTTATTTCTCCTTAAAAAACTTTTCCGTGCGGAAAAGACGTATTGCCAAAGCTTTTTCAAAGGCTCTTGCACGAACAGTATAGCATAAAAGTTGCGTTGTTTCAAGCACAACGCATAAAATCTTCAAAAATACTTTACAAATAAAAATAAATTTGATATAATAACTGTAATAATAAAATTTTGGGGGTAAATCCTTTAATG
>CAMGRB010000152.1 GCA_946061315.1 uncultured Clostridia bacterium
CAAACTGCGCTACACCCAGATTTATTTGCAACGTCCATATTATAGCACACTCGTTTTGTTTAGTCAAGGCTTTTTTCATTTTTTTGAAATTTTTTTAAGGGGTCTATTTATGATTGAAATTCGGGCAGAAAAAGTTTGCTAAAGCGCTGTATTTATTAAAAGAAGCGTTGCACAAAAGAGAAGGAACGCCTTTTGCAAAATGTCTTGACAATGAGTTATATGTTTGATAAAATTAAAGCATAAGCAAACGAGAGAGGGAGAGGTTTTATGTTTAAGAAATTTGCTAAAATTTGCGTTGATTCGATTTTTGCCGGTATTATGATATCGGTCGGAGTAATTATTTATCTTAATTGCTCAAACAAGATTGTAGGAGCGTTCTTGTTTTCGTTAGGACTGCTTACTATAATGGCGTTCGGATTTAACTTATACACCGGCAAGGTGGGAAACGTGCGCAAGCCCAAGGATATTCCGTACATACTCACCGTTTTGATTATGAATGCGGTTGGTTGCTTGCTTATGTTCGCATTTCCGACACAGGGAGCCGCCGACGTTATGGCGGCAAAGCTTGCCTGTCCTCTTGGATACGTTTTCGGCAAGGCGATAGTGTGCGGCTTGATTATTTACATATGCGTAGAGCAAAAGAAAAACCCTTACTTTACGATTATAGGAATACCTGCGTTTATCCTTTGCGGAGCAGAGCACTCAATCGCCGATATTTGCTTTGTTTTCGCATCACGCCACGTATCGTGGCAGGAGATAGGATTTCTTCTGGTAGTTGCCCTTGGAAACGCCGTAGGGGCTTTGATTCCTTCGATATGGCTTGAAAAGCGCTCGTTACTTGACGACAACCAACAAAAATAAAAAATGCGATGCCACACGGCATCGCATTTTTTTATTTTATAAGCTCGGGTTTTTCTTTTCCGTTTATACAATTCTCATTTACGATAACCTTTTTAATGGTCTTATCCGAAGGAATTTCGTACATAATATCCGTCATTATTTCTTCCATTATAGAGCGTAAGCCTCTTGCGCCCGTAGAGCGTTCAAGAGCCTTTTTGGCAACGGCAACGAGAGCGTCCTCCGTTATCTCAAGCTCGACGCCGTCAATCTCAAAAAGCTTCTTATATTGCTTTATGATTGCATTTTTCGGCTCGGAGAGAATTTTAACCAAGGCTTTTTCATCGAGATTTTCAAGACCGACAATAACAGGTAATCTTCCGACAAGCTCGGGAATAAGACCGTACTTTACTATATCGTGAGATGTTACGTCGTCGTAAACCTTTGTATTATCGACTTTTTTCTTGCTCTTTACCTCACCGCCGAAGCCCATTAACTGCTTGCCTTTGCGGGCTTCTATTATATCGGAAAGACCGTCAAAAGCTCCGCCGCATATAAAGAGGATATTTTCAGTATTTATGTGTATAAATTCCTGATTGGGATGCTTTCTGCCACCCTGCGGAGGAACGTTTGCAACCGTACCCTCAAGGATTTTAAGGAGGGCTTGCTGAACGCCCTCACCCGATACGTCACGGGTAATGGAGCGGTTTTCGCTTTTTCTTGATATTTTGTCTATTTCGTCGATATAAATAATTCCGTGTTCTGCCTTTTCAATATCGAAGTCTGCTGCCTGTATCAAGCGGAGAAGAATATTTTCAACGTCCTCGCCGACGTAGCCTGCCTCGGTAAGAGTAGTGGCGTCCGCTATTGCAAAAGGGACTTTAAGAGCCTTTGCAAGCGTTTGTGCAAGGAACGTTTTACCGACTCCCGTAGGACCTATAAGGAGTATATTGCTTTTCTGAATATCAACGTCGTTTGCGGAGGAATCTTTTTCTTTCGCCTTTTTGTCGTTGTATAAAATCCTCTTATAGTGGTTATATACTGCGACCGCAAGAGCGATTTTTGCCTTGTCCTGACCGATGACATAGTCGTCAAGCATAGCCTTTATATCTTTTGGGCGGGGGAGAGAGGAAAATTTAAGCTCGGAATTTTTATCCTTGTCTTGCTCGTTTTCAAAATCGTCCAATATTTCAGAACACATATCTATGCAGACGTTGCATATGCAAGCGTCCGAAGACGGTGACGGGATAAGAAATTCGACCTGTTTTTCGCTCCTTCCGCAAAAGGAACATCTTTTGGTATCTTTCATAAATTACGCTCTCTTGTCAAGTACTTTATCTACGAGCCCGTATTCCATAGCGGCGGTTGCGCTCATAAAATTGTCGCGCTCTGTATCTCTCTCTATAACCTCGAGAGGTTGATTTGTATTCTTTGCAAGAATTTTGTTAAGGGTATCTCTCGTTTTAAGTATGTGATCGGCGTGAATTTTAATATCCGTAGCCTGACCCTGCGCACCGCCGAGAGGCTGGTGGATCATTATCTCGCTGTTGGGGAGAGCAAATCTTTTGCCCTTTGCGCCGCTTGAGAGAAGGAATGCGCCCATACTTGCCGCCATTCCTATACAGGTTGTAGATACGTCGCACTTTATGAAATTCATCGTGTCATAAATTGCAATTCCCGCGGTAACGCTTCCGCCGGGGCTGTTTATATAAAGATTTATGTCTTTGTCGGGGTCCTGCGCCTCGAGGTAGAGAAGCTGTGCCACTACCAAGGATGCGGTAGTGTCGTTTACCTCATCGCAAAGAAAAACGATCCTGTCCTCGAGCAATCTCGAGTAAATATCGTATGAACGTTCGCCTCTGTTGGTCTGTTCAACGACCATCGGTACAAGTGCCATAATAGTAATCTCCTTTAAGTAAATTATTAGTAGCCCATTTATTTCAAAAAATGGTATTTATATATCTCAAATTACCGCTGCGGCAATAAGCAGCGGTAAAGAGAGCTATTTAATTATTCAGCGTCTGCCTTTTTTTCCTCGGCGTCTTTGCTTTCTTTAGCCTTTTTGGTGGCTCTCGGCTTTTTTGCCTTGGTTACCTCTGCATTTGCTTTTACAAAGTCAACCGCTTTCTTTACGCAAAGATCTTCACGGACAGCATCTTCTTCAACGTATTTCTTAACGTCGTCAACCGACATACCGTAAGCCTTTGAGAGATTTTCGTATTCAGCCGCAACCTCTTCATCGGTAGCGGTGATATTTTCAAGCTCGACGATCTTTTCAAGAGCAAGACGAGTTTTAACCTGTCTTTCAGCCATAGGCTTGAACTGCTCGCGCAGAGTATCAAGATTAAGACCGGTATATTTGAAATACGTTTTAAGGTCAAGTCCCTGCATACGAAGTCTTGAATCGTAGTCGCGGACAAAGTTTTCAGCCTCTGCCTCAAACATAACTGCGGGTATATCTGCCTCGAGATTTGCAATCAGGGCGTCGATAACCTGTTCTTCAACCTTGCGGTCGGCTTCCTGTTCGTTTCTCTTTTCGAGTTTTGCCTTTATGTCTGCCTTGTATTCATCAAGAGTGTCAAACTCGCTCACGTCCTTTGCAAATTCGTCGTCGAGAGCAGGGAGCTCGTTAAACTTGATAGCGTGGAGAACTATCTTGAATACGGCGTCCTTTCCTGCAAGCTCTTTTGCGTGATATTCCTCGGGGAATTTAACGTTTACGTCAAATTTATCGCCGATGTTGTGACCGATTATCTGCTCCTCAAAGCCGGGGATAAATGCGCCCGAGCCTATCGTAAGCTCGTAATTTTCGTTCTTTCCACCCTCAAAGGGAACACCGTCAACGTATCCGTCAAAATCAATAACGGCAATATCTCCGTTCTGAACGGGGCGACCCTCTACGTCAACAACTCTGGAGTTGCGGGAGCGAGCCTGCTCAACCTCGCCGTTTACGTCCTCGTCGGTTACGGGAGCTACGTCCTTTGTAACCTTAATTCCTTTATATTCCTTTACGTTTACCTCCTCGGGCTTTACGTAAAAGGTTGCTTTGAACTTAACGCCGTTTTCATCTATTGCCAAAACGTCAAATTCGGGACGGCCGACTACCTTGAAAGAGGTGTCCTTCATAGCGTTCTCATATGCCGGACCGAGAATTTCGTTTACTGCGTCATCGTAGAAAACGCCTTTGCCGTACATCTTTTCTATAATTGCACGGGGAGCTTTGCCCTTTCTGAATCCGGGTATGTTGATATTCTTGGATTTCTCGTGAAAAGCCTTGTCAACTGCCGCATCAAAGGTAGCCTTGTCCGCGTCGAATTCGATTTCATAACGATTGGTTTCAATTTTTTTTGTGCTCTGTAAAGCCATTTTAACATTCCTCCGAAAGTTGCTTATTCACTTA
>CAMGRB010000153.1 GCA_946061315.1 uncultured Clostridia bacterium
ATCGGGCGAGGACAAAAAAGAGGGCAAGAGCTGGATATTTTACGCCATAGGCTCGGCGGTGTTCGCCGCACTTACCTCAATTCTCGGCAAAGTGGGCATTTCGGGTGTTGAGTCAAACCTCGGCACCGCAATACGCACGGGCGTCGTTCTTGTTATGGCGTGGATAATGGTTTTCGTCACGAAAAAACAGAATACCATAAAGGAAATACCGAAAAGAGAACTCCTTTTCATCGCCCTTTCGGGACTTGCAACGGGCGCTTCGTGGCTCTGCTACTATAAAGCCCTTCACGACGGGCTTGCCAGCGTCGTCGTTCCAATCGATAAATTAAGCATCGTCGTAACCGTCATCTTTTCCTATTTCGTCTTTCACGAGCGCCTCTCCAAAAAAGCCACAATCGGCCTTGTCACCGTCGTCTGCGGCACCCTCGTTATGCTTATCCCGAAGTTTTGAAACTAAAAAGTCATCACGGAGTACTCCGTGATGACTTTTTATAAGTTAAGGGTATTTACGGAATTTGCTGTATTTACGATTGCTCACAGTTTTTTGAAGTATCGTCAGGAGCATCAGTAACATTCAGCTTTTCAAAAAGTTCAGCAAATTTCGATTCCATAAACTTACGGTCTTCAGCTTGACGGATTTTAATATTTTCAAGCTCGTTTTTTAACTCAGTACATTCAGATAATACCTTCGTCAACGCCGATAGTTTTACACATAAATCATTAAAATTTTTTTCTTCAAGAACGCTTTTTATAGAATCAAAAGAATCGGTGCAATCGCAACACAGATCTAACAAGTCACTTGTGGCTTTTTCATACCATTTTTTTGATTCGGCTATCATAGTATTACCTTGATAAAGAACTTTTTCTACAGTTGATTCAAACGATTTTTTCGCAGAATTAAGTTCCTTTTCTGCTTCATAAAGTTGCTTTGACTGAGCGCCGAATTTGTCTACAAGTTCGGATACCGTTTCAAGCTTTTCCTGTACTTTGGAAATATTCTCATCCATTTTATATGGTCCCTCCAATCATTTTTTCAAGAGCTTTTTCTGCTATGTGTAACTGGAAATAATCTTTGAAAGATTCGCATACATAATAGGCTTTTGATATAATGCAATTAATAATATCACGCTTCCCCTTGATATTAGCCTTATCAATTTTTTCCCACAACAAATCAAACAGTTCACGTGAAGAATTAAAGGCTAAATTCATCGCTTTTATAAGATATACCATAGCAATTTCTTCAATAATACTGTATTCGTTAATTGCGTTCTGATAAAATGCGACTATATCATTGACTACGTCAATATCACTGTAATTTCCGGACTTTATAGACGTAATTGCTCTTAAATAAAGCAAGCCCGGGTTTTTAGGATCGGATTCCAGAACTCTTGCGGCATAACCGCTGGTCTTTTTTGCGTTTTCTTGTTCTATTCTGTCAATTGTAACGTGGTCGTTATATAATGGGTATGCATTTTCTATTTTGCTTAACCCATTGTCGTATTCATCGCTGCTGCTTTTTACTATATCGACCGTATCATCTTTTACTAAATAGTTCTGTATCTCGCCGTGAATATATTCGTCTTGTTCAGCAACCGATTTTTTCGATGCTTCTTTAGCAAGAAGAAACATTGAGCGAATTGCACGCCTGCGCCCAGTTTCAATAGTTTCATAAATCAAATCAACGTAACGTTCAACAACAGCTTCAGTAAATCCACTATCGCTTATGTTATTCAAGCATAGATTTTCATATTCCAATCTTCCTCGGCTGCATCCCTCAACAAACGTAAGATAATGTGTCTTAACACTATCAGGTTCTATATTCCCACAAATGATTTTATATTCTTGCCGGGAGTAATCGTATTCATAATCCTTGATAATTCCGAGAGTAACCAGTCTGATTACCGCTTTAGCAATATCGTTTTCACCCGGATAAGTATCATCATTTCTTATATTGTACTCGTCTTCGTTACTTTCGCGCTTTTTTATCAAATATCTTTCTTCTACGTCCTTGCAAGTTATTATTTTTATTTCGTCCTCGTAGAAATTGTTATTGTTTTCAACGGAATTGTAAATACAGTACAATAATGAGAATAATACTTCTTTTTCGAATTTTGCACCCTTGAAGTTTTGATTGTGAAAATATATCAACGGAGAAATATCGTCTTTTTCATTTGGAGAGCGGCTACAGTCCTCCTTAAAACTTTCCCAATCTTCGTTGGGATTAAGTATATTTTCGTTCCAAACGTCATTAGTGTTTGAAAACAGAAGCACACATTCCGAATGATTCCTATCGCGACCTGCCCTCCCGACCTCTTGGTAATACTGTTCTATAGAGCCCGGCAAGCCGTTATGTATTACGTATCTTATGTTTGGTTTGTCAATGCCCATACCGAAAGCTTTAGTTGCAATAAGAAGATTACTCTTGTTTTCCTTAAAATCAAGTGCATAACTCTTTATAATGGTTTTCCAAGCCTCGTCATCTTCAAAATTTGCATACTTCGGTTCTGTTGAAAAGTAAGTTCCTATCGTAGAACTTTTGCATTTTTCATTTTTAGAGAGCTTTTGAAATAATGACCAAGCACTATAGTCGCCTTCTTTTGAAGCATAAACCGTAAAAATAATTCCGGAATAGGTGTCGTTGCCACATAACTTTGCAAAATCATCGGCAGAGCATTCAAATTTTTTTGGAAGAATTTCTGTCAGCAAATTAACAATATTCAAAAACTTCTTATCGGCGTTACACGGTATAACTGAAAAGTGCAACTCTGGTCTGTCAAAAGAAGGCGGGCTTATTATAGCTTCGTCCGAACTTATTTCCAAATCCCGTTTTACATCTCTTAAAACATTATCCGATGCAGTACCTGTAAGTGCTAAAATAGGAGGAACAAAGTCGCTTTTACCGAATAGCCTCCTGCACGATCTGCCGATTTGCAAATAAGCGGCTCTGAAATCGTGTCCCCATTCTGAAACACAATGCGCCTCGTCGATGGCAACCATACAGAAATTATTTGTTCTGTTTAAGGCCTCTATTTCTTTTCTGAAACTCGGTATTTGCAATCTTTCCGGGGCTATATAAAGCATCATCGCAGAATGATTGTTCATAATGGCTCTCGCCTTTTTCAACATTTTCTCTTTATTCTTTTCATCATCTGAGAAAATTGATGCGACGTTGTTCATTCCAATATCCGCAAGATTGTTTATCTGATCTTCAATCAAAGCCCGTAATGGGGAGATTACGACAGTAATACCGGGGAGCAGCATACTTCCAAGCTGATAAATTACAGATTTTCCGCTTCCTGTCGGCAAGAGAACAATGCTTTCTTTACGGCAAAGCGTTCTGCGAATTGCAACAAATTGCCCCGGTCTGAACGTTGAATATCCATATACGTAATCGAGAAAGAATCCCAATATTTCTTCCGTTATACAACTCTCTTTTGGAAAAACCAACGGGAACGGATGAATGGAACAAAGGTAGTTTATGGGAAGTACAATATCACGTATTATTATTGAATTTCTGTCGTTATCTCCATCACCGATATGGATCCAGTATTTTTCCGCACTGTTGTCGGAAAGATCAATATTTATATCTACGTCGTAAAGATCGGCAAAATGATGAACCACGTCTGAGAGTTCTTCCACCGCTACTTGCAACAGTAATTTTTGCTCTGATTCATTGAACAAAGGCGAGCTGATCTTTATGTTCAGATTGCTGTTGGATGAAATAAGTCCTTCTTCAAGAGATTTTAATATCGCAATGGAAATCTGATGCGTTACCTTGCAGGCAACGAGATATTTTTCGTTAATCGGCAAAAGTTCACTTTCTCCGTTGTAAGAAAGCAGGCTACGAATTTCGGAAAGAATTTTTTCCGATTTAGCATCCACATCGGCGTTGGCAAACCGCTTTACTATATACCCGTTGCGGCTTAATTCATCATCTCTGGCCCTGTCATCTTGCACCTTTTGATTGTGATCCTCACCGTCAAGTTCAATTACTATTTTTTTATTTCCGATACAGACAAGAAAATCTACGCGACGATTCTTAAATTGTTGTCGGTTATCTGTTTCAATAAGCAACTCCATAGGCATTTGAGAATACACGTAGGTAGCCCAGCTGTCACCTAAAATTTTAGGGAAATAGTATTCTGCAAAACTCTTCTCACGGG
>CAMGRB010000154.1 GCA_946061315.1 uncultured Clostridia bacterium
TCATGCACGAGCGGACCTTATCCGCAGCCTCAGGCTGACGTGCAACGGCGTCAGATGATTTTGCAATCGCCCAGCCCATTGAAATTGCGCCTACTGCCGCAACAACACCTACGACTATTGCCGCCGCCATAGCCTTTGTTCCCGTCGAATTGTCAACTGCCTCAACGTTTTCCTGCGTTTCTGACCCGTCTGTTACTCCGTCAGCCGCAAAAACGGTTGCGCTCATTGATATAATGAGCGAGGCGGCGATGATTATCATAAGTAAAACCGATGCAAATTTTGTGTGTTTCATTTTTTCAAACCTTCTTTGCTTTTATTTTTTTCTGTTTGGGTTCTACCGCCTCGCCGTAGAATACTGAAACGAGGGTCGTAAGAACGTACGTCTGTATAATTGCGTGTAACAGCGTAAAGAGCACCCCGACAATGACGGGTAAAACGAAGCTCAATGAAATATAATAATACACGAGTTCGGTTACCAGAAGTCCGCTTAACAATGCTCCGAAAAGACGGAAGCTCATAGAGATCGGAAGTGAGAAATCTTTAAGAACGCCAAGCGCTCCCTTAAAGCCGTTGCATACGATGCCGCCGCCGAGAATTATAAGGTACGAGGTAACACCCATTGCGATAGCGGCGTTTATATCGGCAATCGGCGCCGAGAGCGTCACGGAGTTGCCCTGCGCGCTCACCGCCTGTATTCCGAAAAGCTCGAAAAGCGTTCCGAAAAATATATACAAGCCCGCGCTGAAAATATAGGCTCCGACAAATCCGCTTTTATGCGGACTGTTCCCTTTTGCCATATCCGAGAAAAATTCGACAATTTTCTCAATCACGCTCTGAAATTTTCCCGGTATATCCTTAAATTTCGGTATCGCAAAAATCCTTATGATTGCCGCCGTGACAAGCAATATTGCGGTAACGATATATGCGGATATAAGCCCGGGATTTACAAGAGTGCCGAAAAGGCTTATCTTGTCGTTTTCGTGAAGAACTCCGTCCTTCATAACCTCTTTTATGCCCTCGCCGCTCGACGTATGGTTGGCGTTAAGAATGATAATTCCGAGCAACAAGAGGACGATAAGGCTTATCCATACTATAAGGAAAAGTGTTCTTCGCCTTATTTTTTTATGCTTCATTTCCGATGCTTCACCTCCGGATCCCGAAAGTCTATATGAGAAATAGTCTTTCTTAAAAGAAAAATGATGCCGTAGCATCATCTTTCAAAAAGTATAATTTTTTGAGTTTTTATAACCTGATGCGATCTCTATTATATTTTGTGTATAAGAAGTCCGCTTCTGAGCTTCGGCTCAAACCAAGTTGATTTGGGAGGCATAACGTCCCCGTTGTCGGCAACCGCCATAAGCTCGTCAAGCGACGTCGGATACATTGATATAGCGGCTACCATATCCTCGTTACAACGCTTTTCAAGGTATTCAAGACCTCTTATGCCGCCTGCAAAATCGATCCTTTTATCGCTCCTCGGGTCATTTATTTTAAGTATGGGAGCAAGGAGATTTTTTTGAAGTATTGCGCAGTCAAGCCTGTCAACCGCCTTCGGCTCATTGCAAATAGAGTCATAAAAATGAACCTTGTACCACTTTTTGCCGACGTAAAGCCCTACCGTATGTACCTTTTCGGGACGGTAAGGACCGTTGCCGTCGTACTCTGTGACGGTGCCTACCTTTTTGGAAATCTCGCTTAAAAATTCTTCCTCGTCAAGACCGCCAAGATCTTTAAGAAGCCTGTTA
This sequence comes from uncultured Clostridia bacterium, assembly GCA_946061315.1. Taxonomy (GTDB): domain Bacteria; phylum Bacillota; class Clostridia; order Oscillospirales; family CAG-272; genus RGIG2000. The sequence goes on from CAMGRB010000154.1 coordinate 1,746, forward strand.
TAATCGAATATTTTAAGGGATTTTGAGGGAAAGATTACCGAGAGGAAGAAATTAAATTCCTCATCTCCCGTATAAGACGGGTTTGCCGCCCTCCTTTTAAGTCCTACCTTGACCGCAGATGCGGCACGGTGATGACCGTCTGCTATGTAGAGGGCATCAAGAGATGAAAATTCCTTTTCTATCTTTGAGTCAACCTGTGCACTGCTCGATCTCCACACGGTATGTCTTATACCGTCCTCCGAGGTAAAGTCGTAAATCGGCTCTTTTTCGGTTTCCTCGGCGATTATTTTGTCAAGAGCGTCACTTTCTCTGTAAGTTAAGAAAATAGGACCCGTGTGCGCCGAGCAGATATCGACGTGCTTTATTCTGTCTATTTCCTTATCCTCACGGGTAAGCTCGTGCTTCTTTATTCTGTTTTCAATATAGTCGTCAATGGAGGCACAGCCGACAATTCCCGTCTGCGCTCTGCCATTCATTATCTGACGGTAAAAATAATATTTTCTTTCTTTGTCGTTTATATATACGCCGTCCGACTCGAATTTTTTGAGGTTTTCGCTTGCCTTTTTATAAACTTTCTCGTCGTAAAGATCTATATCCTTGTCAAGATCTATCTCCGCCTTGTCTATGTGAAGGAAGGAATAGGGTTTACCCTTTACCTCTACTCTTGCCTCATCGCTCGACATAACGTCGTACGGCAGAGCCGCGCACTCCGAAGCGTATTTTTTATCGGGTCTTAATGCGTAAAAGGGCTTTACGGTGATCATATATACCTCGTTAAAAAGACTTTACCTTGAAAACACCGTCTATTGCCATGATGGCGTTTACTATATCGCCTGAAATTTCGTCGTTCGTTTCAACTATCGTATATGCAATATCGCCCCTTGAGCCGTTTGCAAGGTTCTCGATATTTACGTTTACGGAAGAAAACGAAGCGGTTATCTGTGAAAGCATATTGGGCACGTTCTTGTGCATTATGCAAACGCGATGGAGCGATGCGTGCGGAAGCGATACGCTCGGGAAATTGACGCTGTTTTTGATATTTCCGTTCGTCAGATATTCGTCAAGCTGCTTTGCCGCCATTACCGCACAATGATCCTCCGACTCATAGGTGGAAGCGCCGAGGTGAGGAATGTTTATAATGCCCTCTGCTCCAACGGTTTCATCGGTCGGGAAATCGGTGATATACTTTGATACCTTTTTATCTGCAAGCGCCTTTTTAAGATCCTGTGCGTTGACGAGATCGGCTCTTGCAAGGTTTATGATCTTCACCCCGTCCTTCATCATCGAGATTGATTTTTCGGAAATCATATTCTTCGTTTGAGGAGTTGCGGGAACGTGAAGGGTTATATAATCGCAGGTTTTGAATATTTCGTCATATCCCGAAGCCTGCTTAACGGACGGAGCAAGGCTCCAAGCCGCCGTGGGAGTTATGTAGGGGTCGTAGCCTATAACGGTCATACCGAGTGCGTTTGCCGCATTTGCTACCATTCCGCCTATTGCGCCAAGACCGATAACGCCGAGCTTTTTGCCTACAAGCTCATTACCTACGTATGCGCTCTTGCCTGCCTCAACAAGCTTTGCAACGCCGCTTTGTCCTTCAAGCGTCTTTACCCATTCAATACCGCCGACAACGTCTCTTGCGGCAAGAATAAGTGCGCATATTGCAAGCTCCTTTACTCCGTTTGCGTTTGCACCGGGAGTATTGAATACGACGATGCCGTTTTCCGTGCATTTATCAACTGGTATGTTGTTTACTCCCGCACCGCAACGCGCTATTGCAACGAGCGATTTCGGAAACTCCATATCGTGAAGCTGTGCGGAACGTACCATTATCGCATCGGGATTTTCCACGGTATCGGAAACATTGTAGTATTCACGGTTGAATACGTCCGTTCCTACCTTGGCTATTTTATTCATAAGTTTAATGTTTTTCATTTTCTCTCTCCGATTTATGCTTTGGGATTTTCCTCGGCAAATTTTTTCATAAACTCGACAAGCGCTTCAACGCCCTCGTACGGCATAGCGTTGTATATAGACGCTCTCATACCGCCGACGGAACGGTGACCTTTGAGGTTTTTAAGTCCGTTTGCGTCTGCTTCCTTTGCAAACTTCTTGTCAAGCTCGGGATCTCCCGTGACAAAAGTTACGTTCATCATAGAACGGCTCTCCTTCTCTACGGGAGCTATATAGTAATTCTGACTGTCAAGATAATCGTAAAGCAGCTTTGCTTTCTTAACGTTTAACTCTTTCATCTTTTCGAGTCCGCCGAGGCCGAGAATCCATTCATAAACGAGCTTTGCTATATAAATGCAGTAGCAAGGCGGTGTGTTGTACATAGAATCGTTCTCCGCCATTACGCTGTAGTCAAGCATCGTGGGAGTTTCGGGACGGGCGTTTCCTATAAGGT
>CAMGRB010000155.1 GCA_946061315.1 uncultured Clostridia bacterium
GAAGTATTTTTATCGGCTAACTATAAATGAAACGGCAAGCACGATAGTGGCAACGGCGAGCAATATTCCTAAAATGCCGACTACCAAATCAAGCGCTTTATGCGTCTTTTCGGAGTGGTCAAGTTCGGTATCGGGCTCCGTCACCTCCGAAGCCGGTATATCCTCTTGTGCAGCCGCCTTTTTCGCTCTTATCTTTTTGTCCGCTTTGCGTGCGGCAGAGGAAATTACTCCCCAGAAGAACATACGGAAGCCGACAAAACTGTAAAATCCGCAAAATTCAATGGTTGTGGCAACGAGCGGAATAAACAAAAATATAACGACAAGCAAGCCGTACAAAAAGTTTTCGCTAAAGAGTGAAATAGCCCAATACTCCACTCCGAGCGTTGCGGCGGCAAGCAAGGTGAGCAAAATGATAACGAATATCCTCGTTCCCGTCTTGCCTTTTTCGTAGCGTCTCATATCCCCTGCGTGTCTGGCGCTGAAATTGAAAAGCCAACTTAAAAATTTCATATAAATCTCCTTACTCAAAAGTTATAAATTTGATTTGTGTGAAATGTTGCGGTTATATCAATTATTCCTCGTCAAGCAATGCTTTTGACTGCTCCATCTGCGCCTTTACCATCATATCCTTGACCTTCATAAGTCTTGTGCGGTTGCCGCGCTCGTTTTCTTCGAGCTTACTCGAAATTTCCTTTATGGTTTTCTCGTAATTCGGTATCATTATATACTCAAGCGCGTTTACTCTGCGGCGCGTTTTTTCTATCTCGTCGCAAAGCAACAAGGACGTTTTTTCAAGCTCCGCAAGTCTTATAAGGTCGGGCAGAATATTGCCAAGCTCCGACAAAGCGTCATCAAGTTCTCCCGAGGTAAAAGCGTATCCGTAGTTTCTTCCCGAGGAGCCCTGTATCTCAAAATTGAACTGCGGCACGGTAACGCTCATCACGTTTTTGAAGGCGATATCTAAAACGCCCTCCGTTTTTGGAAGCATAAGCGACTCGGTCATCGCTTTTTTGTCCATTACCGCCGAGGCGGTTTCAAAATTGTTCGTATAAGAGGCGAGCGCGTCTACCACTTTTCTGCGAAGTTCCTTTGCCTCTCTCACCGTTTCGAGAAATTGCTTCATAAGCTCATCTCTCTTGTCTTTGAGAAGTTTATGCCCTCTCCTTGCGGTCAAAAGATGACCCTTTATTTTTTTGAGCTCCATTCTCGTCGGATTGACTTTTATACCTGCCATATCGGGCACCTCCTTTCTTTAAGACTTATCAAAGCGGCCAATACTTATCGAGTATTGCGGGTTTTATTCTTTTCATTTCCGATCTCGGAAGTATTTTAAGAAGCTCCCAGCCTATATCGAGAGTTTCCTCTATCGTTCTGTTCTCGTAAAATCCTTGGTTTATATATCTTTCCTCAAATGCGTCGGCAAACTTTGCGTAAAGCCTGTCAACAGGCGAGAGCGCCGCCTCACCGAGAACGACCATAAGCTCCTTTGCTTCCTTTCCTCTTGCGTAGCTTGAGAAAAGCTGGTTCATTGTGTTTGCGTGGTCCTCTCTCGTCTTGCCCTTGCCTATTCCCTTGTCTTTAAGTCGGGAAAGCGACGGTAAAACGTCAACGGGAGGCATATAGCCCTTTCTGTACATCTCACGCGACATTATTATCTGTCCCTCGGTTATATATCCCGTAAGGTCGGGTATCGGGTGGGTCTTATCATCCTCGGGCATGGTGAGTATCGGTATCATCGTGATCGAGCCCTCACTGCCCACCTTGCGCCCTGCTCTTTCGTACATCGTTGCAAGGTCGGTGTAAAGATATCCCGGGTAACCTCTCCTGCCCGGCACTTCCTTTCTTGCCGCGGACACCTCTCTTAAAGCCTCCGCATAGTTGGTTATATCCGTCATTATTACAAGGACGTGCATATCGCACTCAAACGCGAGATACTCTGCGGCGGTAAGCGCCATACGGGGCGTTGAAATACGCTCTATTGCCGAGTCCGACGCGAGATTTATAAAGAGGACGGTGCGGTCTATTGCGCCCGTCTTTTTGAAGTCGGAAATAAAGAAGTCCGCCTCCTCAAACGTTATTCCTATTGCCGCAAATACGACGGCAAACTTGGAGTCCGTTCCTCTTACCTTTGCCTGACGCGCTATCTGCGCCGCAAAGCTTGCGTGCGGCATACCCGAGCCCGAAAAGATAGGGAGCTTTTGTCCTCGCACCAGAGTATTAAGTCCGTCTATTGTGGAAACGCCCGTCTGTATAAACTCGTCGGGGTATTTTCTTGCCGCGGGGTTTATAGGCGTGCCGTTTATATTAAGCGATTTTTCGGGTATTAACTTTGCGCCGCCGTCGATGACCTCGCCCATTCCGTTGAATACTCTGCCGAGCATATCGCGTGAAACGCCGAGCTCGACGCCGTGACCCGTAAATCTTACCTTGCTCTCGGAGAGATTTATTCCCGCCGCGCTGTCAAAAAGCTGTACGAGCACGTTTGGGCCGTTTATTTCAAGAACGCGGCAACGCCTGACACTGCCGTCGGGTAGTTCTATCTCGCCGAGCTCGTCATACTTTACGCCCTCGACCTTCTTTATGAGCATAAGAGGTCCGGCTACTTCTTCAATGGTTCTGTATTCCTTTATCATCTGCCGCTGCCTCCTTGCTTTATAAGACGTTCGGTTTCGTCATCTATCTCTTTTGCTATCTCTTTGTATTCTTCCTCGTATCTGTCCTCGGGAGCACTCTTTGCACGGGCTATTTTCTCCCTTACCTTCATATCGGCTATTGCCTCTATGTCGACGTTTTTGGCTATCGCTTTGAGCGCGTCATCTCTGAAGCGGAATATAAGTCCGAGGAGTGCGTTTTGCTGCTTCAAGGGCGTGTATGCGTCGTCCTTATCGAACGCATCCTGCTGTAAAAAGTCCTCTCTTATCGAGCGTGCAACCTCAAGGGTAAGTCTGTCCTCGGGGGAGAGTGCGTCCATACCGACGAGCTTTACGACCTCGTCAAGCTCGTTTTCCTCCTGCAATATGCGGCTTGCCTCGGTTATCTGTTCCTTCCAGTTACGGCTTACGTTCTCGGCAAACCAATTTTCAAGTCTTTCCTTGTAAAGAGAGTAAGAGTTGAGCCAGTTTATTGCGGGGAAGTGGCGCCTGTATGCAAGCTGTGAATCAAGTCCCCAGAAAACCTTTACTATACGGAGCGTTGCCTGCGTAACCGGCTCTGAAATATCTCCACCCTGGGGAGATACCGCGCCAATGGCACTTAAAGCACCCCGGCGTTTATCGGAGCCTATGCAAACGACCTTGCCGGCTCTTTCGTAAAACTGTGCAAGGCGGGAGGTAAGATATGCGGGATAGCCCTCCTCGCCGGGCATTTCCTCAAGTCTGCCCGACATCTCACGAAGTGCCTCCGCCCAGCGTGACGTTGAGTCCGCTATTACCGCAACGGAATAACCCATATCGCGATAATATTCGGCTATGGTAATACCCGTATAGATAGAAGCCTCACGCGCGGCAACGGGCATATCGGAGGTGTTTGCTATGAGAACTGTCCTTTTCATAAGGGACTCGCCCGTTCTCGGGTCGGTTATCTCGGGAAACTCGTTCAATACGTCCGTCATCTCGTTTCCGCGTTCTCCGCAACCTATATAAACAACGAGGTCAACGTCGCTCCACTTTGCAAGCTGGTGCTGTACGACCGTCTTTCCGCTACCGAAGGGTCCCGGAACGCACGCCGTTCCTCCCTTTGCTATTGGGAAAAGAGAGTCAACCGTTCTCTGCCCCGTTATCATAGGCTCAAGGGGCGGCAGTTTTTCCGCATACGGTCTTGCTATTCTGACAGGCCACTTCTGCATAAGGGAGAGCTTTTGTATATTGCCTTTTTTGTCCTTTAACTCGGCAACGGTTTGTTCTACGGTGAACTCGCCGCCCTCTATTTTCTCAACGGTTCCCGACATTTTCGGGGGAACCATTATTTTATGCTTTATTACCTCGTTTTCGTCAACGTAGCCTATTATATCTCCGCCCGACAAAACGTCGCCCGCCTTTACGGTGGGGGTAAACTTCCACTTTTTGTTTCTGTCAAGTGCGGGAACATCCGTACCTTTTAAGAGGTTGGGTCCCTGTAGCTTCATCATCTCAACAAGCGGTCTT
>CAMGRB010000156.1 GCA_946061315.1 uncultured Clostridia bacterium
CGGGCTTGCCGAGCTCGGCTATGAGCTGCTCGACCGCAAGCGCACGCTGATGATGCGCGAGATGTCAAGGCTTAATGACGACTTCGAGTCGATACGCGGCGAGCTGTCCGAAGCCTTCGCGAAGGCATACGAAGCGCTTCAGGAGGCGAGCATGACGCTCGGGCAGAATGAGGTTTTCAGAATCGCCATGTCGCGTGATATCGGCGACGATCTGAAGGTGCTGAATTTCGGAGGCGGTAGACCAGACAAGAGGTTGGTTCTACTCTCTGCTTGCAATTTCAACGCTTATTTTCAACAAAGCACCTTTCAAGAACGTAATAGTCCTCGGTCACGTTCAGGACGAAAACGGACAAAAGATGTCAAAATCAAAAGGCAACGCGGTTGATCCGTTTGACGCTCTCGAAACTTATGGTGCGGACGCAATACGCTGGTATTTCTACACCAACTCTGCTCCGTGGCTCCCCAACAGGTTCCACGGAAAAGCGGTTATCGAGGGACAGCGCAAATTTATGGGTACTCTTTGGAACACCTATGCCTTCTACGTTCTCTATGCAAACATAGATAACTTTGATCCTACAAAATATACACTTGATAAATCGAAGCTCACCGTTATTGACAAGTGGCTTCTTTCGAGAATGAACACAATGGTAAAGACCGTTGACGAGTGCCTTGATTCCTATAAAATCCCCGAGGCCTGCAAAGCACTTGACAAGTTCGTTGACGAGCTTTCCAACTGGTACGTAAGGCGTTGCCGCGAGAGATATTGGGTTCAGGGTATGACAGACGATAAGATAACTGCTTATCTGACGCTCTATACCGCACTTGTCACAACTGCAAAAGCAAGCGCTCCGATGATACCGTTTATGGCGGAGGATATTTACAGAAATCTCGTATGCAGTGTCGATAAAACCGCTCCCGAGAGCGTTCATCTCTGCTCTTTCCCGACCGTTGACGAGGCAGCGATAGACAAAAATCTTGAGGACAGTATGGAGGAAGTTCTTGATATTGTCGTTATGGGACGTGCGGCGCGCAACGGCGCCTCGGTTAAAAACCGCCAGCCGCTTTCCGCTATGTACGTAAAGGCTAAAAACACTTTACCCGACTTCTGCTCCGATATAGTTTCCGACGAGTTAAACGTCAAGAAGGTAGTTTTTGTTGACGATATGTCAGAGTTCTCGTCTTACTCCTTCAAGCCGCAGTTAAAGACTGTCGGTCCAAAATACGGAAAGTTCCTCGGTCAGATAAGAGCACATCTTGCAGAGCTTGACGGCAACAGCGCAAAGGCAGAGCTTGACAAAAACGGCGCGCTTATCTTTAACGTCGGCGATGAGAAAATTTCACTCGGCGAAGAAGATCTTATAATCGACGTAAAGCAAAAGGAAGGCTACTTCTCCGTTTCCGACAACTATATGGCTATTGCTCTTGATACTACCCTTACCCCCGAGCTTATCGAGGAGGGATTTGTAAACGAGATAATAAGCAAGCTTCAGACTATGCGTAAGGATTCGGGATTTGACGTAACGGATCACATTGCGGTATATATAGACGGCAACGAAAAGGTCGCAAACTACGTCAAAAAGAACGAAAAGGAAATAGCAAAAGTAGTCCTCGGCGACAGATTTGAGTATCAAAAAACCTCTGCAAACGCAAAGGAATGGGATATTAACGGCGAAAAGGTCACCCTTTCGGTCGAAAAATTATAACAAAAAAAGCGGATTCAATCCGCTTTTTTTATTGACAGTATTTGAACGTTTGAAGAAAATTCGTCGGAGCTTATCGGTATGAACATACCGGGGGCTACGTAGGTATTGCCGTTTAGCATAAAGCCCTCGCTTTTATAGCAACCGTTTACAACGCAAGACGATACGACGGTTTTTTCTTCCGTTTCTATCTTTACAACTCCGTCATCCGTAAAATCATACGAATATACGGGCTGTGCGGTTGGATCTGTGCTCACCGTTCCGAAATATGCGTTATCGGGATCGAGGCGATATAGCGTGTCCTTTGCAAAATATTGCGTATTATCGTTCTCGCTGCCGAGCGTTACAAAGGTTATAACGTATGCCTCAATATGAGTTTTGTTCTTGCCAAGCGGTCCGTAATCATCATACAGAAACATAATGACAATACCTGCAATAAGCGCGGTTACAATAAAGACAATCAACAAATCAAGCACGTTTGCTTTTTTTCGGCTTCTTTTTGAAAATAATTTGTTCATATGGCTCCTTCAGATTTTGCACGTCAGATAAAATATTTTAAGCTTATTATTTCTTTCCTCTGTTGAAAAGAGAGTTAAGCCTGCCGCTCATCTCTTTTTTCTTTTGCTCCGTTTCCTCGGTAAGCAAGGTTGCGGAATAAATTACTCCGTCCCTGAAATCTGCCTCGATAATAATACCGTCGGTCAGCGTATCGGCAAAGCCAAGAGGCATATTGTCCTCACTTACTGCAACAAAGTCCTCGCCCGCCTCGAAAACGGCTATTCTCTTGCCCTTTTCATCCTTTGATATTCTGTCAAGAATAAGTTTCATTTTATGCCTCCTTGCGATATTTTCTTTATTTTAGCACAATCAGAGGGGAATTTCAATAAAAATTTGTCCTTATAAGGTTATATTTCTCAAAAAAGTATTTGTTTTTTCGTCTTATGTATGATATACTATATCGTGAAGTAAGATATAAACAATTTTCGGAGGACTTTTTCTTGATTATCGCACTTGAAAACGCAAAATATGAACTGCAGAATTTCCGTAACGACGTAAAGGAGCTTGGTAACGCTTTAAGGATAGACGAGCTTAAAACCGAAGTTGCGGAGCTTGAAAAAAAGACTTTTGAACCTGAATTTTGGACGGACCAGGAAAATTCCACAAAGACGCTTCAAAAGATAAAGCAGATAAAGGACAAAATAGAAAAATACGAGGCTCTCGAGAGCAAGCTTGAGGACACCATTATGATGACCGAAATGGCGATAGAAGAAAACGACGAGAGTCTTACAGAGGAGATACTTCACGACAAGGAAGAAATACAAAAAGAGGAAGAACGCCAGCGTATAGAGGTGCTCCTTTGCGGAGAATACGACAAAAACAACGCAATAGTTTCATTCCACCCGGGTGCAGGCGGAACGGAGGCGCAGGATTGGGCGCTTATGCTCTACCGTCTTTACACAAGATGGGGTGAAAAGCACGGTTATAACGTAAAGCTTCTCGATTGGCTCGACGGCGAGGAAGCGGGGCTTAAAAGTGCGACTATTCTCGTTGAAGGCACCAACGCGTACGGTTACTTAAAGAGTGAAAACGGCGTTCACCGTCTTGTAAGGGTTTCTCCTTTTGACGCTTCGGGAAGAAGGCACACGTCCTTTGCCTCGGTTGAGGTTATGCCGGAGTTTGACGACGATAATTCCATAGAGTTAAAAGAGGAAGACCTTGAAATAACCGCACACCGTTCGTCAGGCGCAGGCGGTCAGCACATAAACAAGACCGACTCGGCAATAAGAATAACGCACATACCGACAGGTATAGTTGTAGGGTGTCAGACGGAGCGCAGTCAGCTTCAGAACAAGGAAACGGCGCTTAAAATGCTCAAATCCAAGCTTATGGAAATAAAAGAGCGTGAAAAGCTTGACAGAATAGAAGATATACAGGGGAACAAAACGAATATAGAATGGGGCTCGCAGATAAGATCCTACGTGTTTATGCCCTACACGCTTGTAAAAGACACGCGCACGGGATACGAAGACGGCAACATTCAAGCAGTAATGGATGGTGATATAGATGAGTTTATCAATGCATATCTCAAGCAAAACGCAAAAAAATAAGAAAAACGAGAAAAGAAGAATACGCAAATTTTTTGAGTTTGTTAAAACGTTAAAGTACGAAATTTTGATTTTGTGCGAAGTAATATTCCTTGCCTGCGCTTTCATTTTTTCGTCCGCCGACAAGAAAAAACGCTCAACTCTATTTGCTTCTCTCTCCACTCTTTTCGGAGCATATCTTACCCTTTCCTGCGTAGGTCACGTAAAAGACGGAGTTGAAAAACGTAAGCTTGTCGATATTCTCTCCTCCGATAAAAATAGCGACGATGATTAAGGAAAGCGAAAGATTTACAAGTTCCTGTGTTTTCGAGGGTATGACCTCTATCC
>CAMGRB010000157.1 GCA_946061315.1 uncultured Clostridia bacterium
CAATAGATTTAGCTTTAGCAGAAAGTAAGAACAAAGAAGAATTTATAAAATTGAAAGCGACAATTCTTAATAAATAATAATTATCAGTGATGCAAAGTCAAGGAACGGACAATTTTCTTTTGTCCGTTCTTTTTTTGGCGACTGAAATTTTGATATTGCAAATCTTTATATAAATGTTGACTTTTTTGATTGGGTATGATATATTATATATATAATCTTGTAATAAGCGTGTAAGGAGTTAGTTTTGGAAAACGGTAAACCTGTTTATAAAAGAGTCCTTCTTAAATTGTCCGGTGAGGCAATTTCCGCGGGGAAAGACGGAATACTCAATTTTGACTATATCAAGGAAATAGCGGCGGTAATAAAGAAATGTATGGCAAAGGGCGTGCAGTTCGGTATAATCGTCGGCGCAGGCAACATATGGAGAGGACGCAACGGCGAAAATATGGACAGGGTAAAAGCGGACCACATGGGTATGCTTGCAACCTGCATAAACGCACTTGCGCTTCAGGAGGTATTTATCCGTTGCGGCATAGACGCGGTGGTTATGACTGCCGTTGAGATGAAAGCCTTTGCAAAGGGATTTGTAAGGGACGACGCAATAGAAATGCTAAACGCAGGAAAAGTCGTTATATTCGGTGCAGGGCTCGGAATACCGTTTGTATCAACCGATACGGCGGCGGTTGTAAGAGCCGCGGAGATAGGTGCGGACACCGTTCTTATGGCAAAGAACGTTGACGCTATATATACCGCCGACCCGAGAATAGACCCGACCGCAGAAAAGCTTACGAACATAACCTATAAAGAAATCCTTGCAAGAGGACTTGCCGCGATGGATTCAACGGCTACCTCGTTTGCCATGGATAATAAAATTTCCATTCACGTTTTCGGTCTTGACAAATGCGAAAACATTTACAGCGTAATTATGGGTGCCGAGATGGGTACCGTCGTTAAAGGAGAATAATTATGAAATTAGACAACAAAGAATTTGAAGTAAAGATGCAAAAATCCATCGAGGCTTACCGTAACGAGCTCGATACCGTCCGTGCAGGACGTGCAAACCCCAACATTCTTTCAAGAGTTGAGGTAGATTATTACGGCTCTCCCACACCCGTAAACCAGATAGGAACCATTTCCACGCCCGACGCAAGAACTATAGTTATTCAGCCGTGGGATTCGACCACTCTTAAAGCTATTGAGAAGGCAATACTTGCTTCCGATATAGGAATTACCCCCGCAAATGACGGAAAGGTTGTAAGACTTGTATTCCCGCAGCTCACCGAGGACAGAAGAAAAGAGCTTAAAAAGCAGGTTTCCAAGCTCGGCGAGGATGCAAAGGTTGCTATCCGTAACATAAGGAGAGATGCTATGGATAAGGCCAAGGATATGAAGAAAAACGGAGATATGACCGAGGACGAGCAGAAAGCCTCCGAAAAATCCGTTCAGGACCTTACCGACAAGTATATAAAGAACATAGACGAGATTACCGTAGCTAAAGAAAAAGAAATTATGGAGATATAAATTATCCGGCATCGTCGCACGTTTTGGGAAATCCGGCATTGCCGGATTTCTTGAATATTCGGATAAAAAGAGGTAAATATGCTTTTTAAGAAAAAAGAGATACACGTAGATTCCCGTCTTTCTCATATTGCTTTCATAATGGACGGCAACGGAAGATGGGCGAAGAAGCGTGCTATGCCGAGAAAATTCGGGCACAGACAAGGTGCGAAATCTTTTGAGAGAGTCGTGTGTGAATGTAAACGCCTCGGGATAAAAACCGTTACCGTTTATGCTTTTTCGACGGAGAACTGGTCAAGGCCGAAAGACGAGGTCGATTCTATAATAGAGCTTTTGTCGTCGTATATAGACAGGGCGCAAAAAGAGAAGGATACAAGGTTCGTTTTTCTCGGCGATAAGTCGGTGCTCGGTGACGATTTGCAAAAGCGTATGACGTCCCTTGAAGAAGAAACGAAAGACCGCCCGCTTACTCTTAATATAGCGTTCAATTACGGCGGTCGCGCCGAGATAGTTCACGCTTGCAACGAGCTTATCGGGCAGGGCGCAAAAAGAAGCGTTTCCGAAAAAGATATATCGGAGCATCTTTACACAAGCGCCTCACCCGACCCCGATCTTATAGTCCGTACGGCAGGGGAGTGCAGAATATCGAATTTCCTTTTGTGGCAATCTGCTTATTCGGAGTTTTATTTTACCGACGTGCTCTGGCCCGATTTTGATGAAAAGGAATTACACCGTGCAATAGAAAGCTTCTATAAAAGAAAGAGAAACTTTGGCGGAGTGACTTAAAAATAAGGAGTTATTATGAAAACAAGAATTATAACCGCTATTGTTGCAATAGCTTTGTTTGTACCTGTATGTTGGTTTTCTTATACGCTCGTTTTTCCGATTGCAATTTCAATTCTTTGCGCAATGGGCGTTTTTGAAATGGCAAAATGCCTCGGCTTTCACAAGAATTTAGCCCTCGGTATTCCCATGTATATAGTTGCTTTGTCACTTCCTGTATTCAGACGCTTTACGGATTCAAACGCCACGTTTCTTTCGTACGCCCTTTTGGCTCTTTTCGCCGTGCTTATGTATTTCCTTGCTTATGTGATGCTACGCAAAAACAAGGACAAAATATCCGATATAATGACCCTTTATGCGCTCTTTGTTTACGTTGTCGGTTGCTTCTCATCCATCGTTCTGGTAAGAGATTTGCCGAACGGACAGTATAAGTATCTACTCATATTTATAGGCGCATGGGTTTGTGACACTTTTGCTTATTTTGTAGGAAAACTGTTCGGCAAGCACAAGCTTATTCCCGAAATAAGCCCTAAAAAGACAATTGAAGGCTCTGTTGGCGGAATAGTTTTTACCGTTATCGCATTTATCCTTTACGGCTTTATAATAAAACGCTTCTTCGGCTATGAAATGTCGTACGTAATGCTCGGAGTTTTGGGGCTTGCCGTTTCCGTAATATCACAAATGGGCGACCTTATCGCTTCAAGCATAAAGAGGCAGTACGGAATAAAGGACTACGGTTTTATATTCCCGGGTCACGGAGGAGTGCTTGACCGCTTTGACAGCGTTATGCTGACAGCCCCCGTTTTATATTTTGGATTTATATTCTTTTAACGGATGGTAAATATGAATAAGAATAACGGAACCGTCGCAATACTCGGCTCTACGGGCTCTGTCGGAACGCAATCCGTCGAGGTTGCAAAGCATCTTGGCTTAAAGGTTGATTTACTCCTTGCTTCGTCGTCTGTTGATAAATTGGAAAAGCAGGCAAGAGAGCTTGATCCGAGGGTCTGCGTAATGACCGACGAAAAGGCGGCAGACGAGCTTAAAATAAAACTTTCCGATACGCAAGTTAAGGTGTATTCGGGAGAAAAAGCCGCTCTTTCTGCAATAGAGGAGAGCGAAGCTTCAACTGCGGTTGACGCAGTAGGCGGCTTTGCGGGACTTGCACCTGCCATGGCTTGTGCAAGGAGCGGAAAAAGAATAGCCATGTCAAACAAAGAGGCTATAATCGTAGCCTACGGAATTTTGAAAAAGGCGATAGACGAGGGCGGAGCAGAGCTTGTTCCCGTTGACAGTGAGCATAGCGCAATTTTTCAATGCCTTGATATGCACCATAAAAATCCCGTAAAAAGAATTATTCTTACCTCGTCGGGCGGACCGTTCAGAGGTAAGAGCAGGGAGCTACTTAAATCAATAAGCGCAAAGGACGCTCTTGCCCATCCCACCTGGAAAATGGGCGCAAAAATAACTGTTGACAGCGCATCGCTTATGAATAAGGGCTTTGAGGTGATAGAGGCGGTAAGGCTTTTCGGAGTTAAGCCCGAACAGGTAAAGGTTGTAGTTCATCCGCAGAGTATAATGCATTCCGCCGTCGAATATATTGATAACAGCGTTATTGCCGAGATGGGCGCGCCCGATATGCGCACTTGTATTCAGTATGCGCTCACTTATCCGGAAAGAAAGGCGTCCCTTGCAAAGCCTCTTGATTTTGCCTCCATAGGCAGTATCACCTTTGAGGAGCCCGATACGGATACTTTTACTCTTTTGGTCCGCCACCAGCACTGCATGCACCGTGATGCCGCTGGACAGCGCTTCATCCAGCA
>CAMGRB010000158.1 GCA_946061315.1 uncultured Clostridia bacterium
TATAATATATAGGTGACAATGTCAAGAGAAAAATTGAAATTCTTATTATTTTCGTATTGACGGCGTAAGCGGCAATAATATATAATGTATTCAAAGGGGTGATTTTTTTGAAGGATTCGCAAATAAACGACAATCTTGCAAAGAGAATATCCGAGTCCGCGTTGCTTACGGTAAAGCACGGCGAAAGAGTGAACACAATGACTGTTTCCTGGGGCGGCTTTGGCGTGCTCTGGGGCAAGGAGGTGTGCTTCGTTTTCGTCCGGCCGAGCAGATTTACCTACGGCTTTTGCGAGAGCGAGGACAAATTTACGCTTTCGTTCTTCGGCAAGGAGCGCAAGAAAACTCTGTCCTACTGTGGTACAAAATCGGGCAGAGATACTGACAAAATAAAGGACTGCGACCTCTCGTATTCGGACGAGGACGGGTTTGCCGTTTTCGACGATGCGCAAATAACCCTGAAACTCAAAAAGCTGTATTCCGACGACATAAAAAAGGAATGTTTTAATGATTTATCCCCGCTTGCAAATTACAAAGACGGCGATTTTCACAAGATGTACGTATGCGAGGTCTTGCATTAAGATATAAGAGAGAGGACAGGATATGAAAAGAGCAGAATGGATCGCCCCGAAAAAATCGGGGACGGGCAACGAAATTTATTACTTCAAAAAGACGGTTACGTGCAAAAGAGAGGGAAAGGCTATTTGCAAGATCTCGGCGCAGTCGAGATATAAGCTTTACATAAACGGCGAGCTTTGCGGATTTGGTCCCTGCAAGGGCACAAGAGAAAAAATGTTCGTCGACACTCTCGACGTGACAAAATATATGAAAAAGGGCGAAAACGAGATACTTGTCGAGGTATTGAAGCTCTCCTCACCGTCGGTTGACGGCAGATGGGGCGCCGTCGAGGGCGTTTTGCGCAAGGGAATGGCGGCCCTGTGCTTCGAGCTTCACGCAGGGGGCACGGGCGTTCGCTCGTGTGATACGTGGAGATGCGCCAAAAAGACGGGCACGGACCTGCGGCAGATAAACTCCGCCGCGTTTACGGAAAAGGTTGAATATCCCGCCTGCGAAAATCTTGTTTTCAAGCCCGTTATATCGCTCGGCAACGCGGACGACGAGAGCACCGACCATTATTGGTGGGGCATTACCTCGGAGCTGTTTCTTCATAAAAGGCCTATCCCCAATCTCACTATGGAGAAGAAGGATATAAGCTTTGACGGCGAGTATTTTGACGCCTCGTATCTGACCTTCGGCTTTCCGCGCTTTACCGTAAAGGGCAAGGGAACGGCGCATATTTACTATTTTGAGTGCTTCGGCTCGCAGGACCCGAAAATCAAGGTGGACAGATGCGACAGATCCCTCGGCTTTGAAAAGACGACCGAGGACGTAATAACCGTTGACGGAGAGTGCACCTTTGAGCCGTTCTGGTTCCGCACCTTCAGGTTTATCCGTGTGGAAACGGAGGGGGACGTGTCTGTAAAGCTCGACAGGTTCTTCGAGGTCAACTATCCCATGGAGGTAAGGGACGACTACGATTTCGGCAAAGAGGACGACAACAAGCTCTTTGAAATAAGCGTCCGCACCTTAAAGCGTTGTATGCACGAAACGTACGAGGACTGCCCGTATTACGAACAGCTTCAGTATGCCATGGATACGTCCTTGCAAATGATATTCAATTACCAACTCACCGACGACGACCGCCTTGCAAGAAAGGCAATGGACGATTTTGCCGCTTGCCAGCACGCAGACGGGCTTATGGTATCGCGTTATCCGTGTATTGCGGATCAACATATACCGACGTTTCAGCTGTATTTTATATTTATGGTTTACTCGCATTATATCCGCTTCGGCGACGTCACGCTCGTAAGAAAGCACCTGCGCGCAATAGACGGAGTTATCGAGTGGTTTTCACACCTTGTGACCGATAAAAGCATAGTCGGGCAGAGCAAGTATTGGAACTTTATAGATTGGGCAGAGCCGTGGACGTACGACGAGAAAAGAAAATGCGACGGCGGCGTGCCGCTTGGATATAAAGAGGGACCTATCGGAATATACAGCTCAATGCTCGCTTACTTTTTGAAAATAGCCGCAAAGCTCAATACCGTTTGCAAAAGACATGACGTTGCAAACGAATACGAAACGCTTGCCGCAAAAATATCAAAAGGAACGGAAAAGTATTTTTACGACGAAAAAGCGGGAATGTACGCAGACGACCTTGCACATACAAAGTATTCTCAACATATGCAGACCTGGTGCGTCCTCTCCGGTATAGCAGAGGGTGAGCGTGCGGGGCAGATAATAAAAAACTCCCTTGACGTGTCGGCAAAAAGCACTTATGCCTTTGCATATATGTATTTCCGCGCTCTTGAAAAAGTCGGAATGTACGGCGAAACGGAGCGTATGATGCAAAGCTACAGAAATCTATTGAAGCTCAACTGTACGACAGTACCGGAAACGCCGGTTGCTTCAAGGAGCGAGTGTCACGCATGGGGTGCGGTTGCAATATACGAGTTCTCGGCTACCGTTCTGGGTGTGAGAACGGACGACCCCACAAAGAAATCGGTAACCGTAAAGCCGTATATAAACGGCAGGGATTTTGCCAAAGGAACGGTATCGTCAATATGCGGCGACGTGTTCGTTTCCTGGAAAAAGTCCGACGGAGTGTTTGAAATTACGGTTAAAAACGAGAGTGACCGCGAAAAAACGATAGTTATGCCAAACGGCGAAATTTACAAATCAGACGAGAAGGAAATACGTCTTTCCTGCAAAATATAAAGGCGCAAAAGAAAGGAAGTAAAAAATGAAAATTGCTCTTATAGCGCACGACAAAAAGAAAAACGATATGATAAACCTTGCGATAAAGTACAAGGATACGCTTGCAAAGCACGAGCTTTACGCAACGGGAACTACGGGGACGCTCGTTATGGGCGAAACGGGACTGCCGATAATAAGAATGAAAAGCGGTCCTCTCGGCGGGGATCAGCAAATAGGCTCTATGGTTGCCGAGGGCAAGCTTGACCTTATAATATTTTTGCGTGACCCGTTAACGTCCCAACCGCACGAGCCGGACGTGTCCGCGCTTCTGCGCCTTTGTGACGTTCAGTCAATACCGCTTGCCACAAACGTAAAGAGCGCCGAGATAATGCTTGAGGCTCTGAAGGACGGCAAGGTTTTCTGAAAAAGCCTTACCTCTTCGGCTTTTTCACATATACTGTTAAAAAACGAAAAGAGGTACGTTATGAACAAAGATACGTGTTATACGGATTATGCAAATCTTTTCTCTCATCTTCCGTCGGCGGTGGCGGTAGTTGACGGCGGCAGCTCTTATCCCGAAATAAACGGCACGGTGCGCTTTTACGAAGTGCCAAGGGGTGTGGTTGTGGTAGCCGACGTTTGCGGTTTGCCAAAGCACGAGGGCGAGTGCGAAAAACCGATTTTTGCATTTCATATCCACGAGGGCTCCTCTTGCACGGGGGACGAAAGCGATGAGTTTGCAAACACAAAGGGACACTATAACCCGAATACGTGCGAGCACCCGTACCACGCGGGCGACATGGCTCCGCTTTTCGGTGCCGACGGAGTGGCATTTCTCGCGTTTCTCACCGACAGATTTACGGTTGATGAGATTATCGGCAAAACCGTCGTAATTCACGAGCACCCCGACGATTTTATGACGCAACCGTCAGGAAATTCGGGCAAAAAGATAGCCTGCGGCACAATAGGCTACGTTCGCAGAAGATAATAAGATGCCCGTTTGAAAAAGCTTTGAAAACCGTCGGGTATTGAAAATTCTTGACTGAAAAAGCTTTGAAAACCGACGGGTACTGAAAATCGGTGAAAATCCTCGACTGAAAAAACTTTACAAAACCGAACGCAAAATCTGTTTTTGAACGTATTTTACCGACACAGTGTCTGAAAAACGAATAAAAGGTGCCGAGTCATTAAAAATTCAGTGAAATTAAGGCAATTTGGGCAGATAAGACAACATTTACTGAATTTTTAATGCGAAGCACACCCGGGGCTCGCTTGCTTCGGAGCAGAAATCTTTGTTCGCGACCCGAAGGGGGATCATTCCTATATTTTCCGTTTTACTGGTACAACAAAGCTTAATCCTCAGGAA
>CAMGRB010000159.1 GCA_946061315.1 uncultured Clostridia bacterium
AAGGGAGCCTTATTTTAAGTCTATTTGTCGTAGGGCGGGGGCTTGCTCCCGCCGAAAAGCCTTCTCCTGTGGGAGAAGGGGGACCGCGTTAGCGGTGGATGAGGAGTTTTTGCTTGTTGCCATTTAGCATAATAGGAAACGAGCAATGCGGCAGGAGCAAGCCCCTGCCCTACGAAAAACGTTACCTTTTCACAAGCGGACCGTCGAGGGCGCCGGTTCCTACGAAGAGCCTTCCTCCGAGAGGAAGGTGGATTTTGCGAAGTAAAAGACGAAAGGAGTGCCATGAAATACGACCTTACTTCTATAGAGGTTTGAAAGAGTAAATTTTATTTTGAACGATACTCCTTCCACCGCAAGCGGTCCCCCTCCCTCTATGATGGAGGCTATAAAAAAATCAGAGCGAAAATCGCTCTGATTTTTGTTGTACTAAAAGGAGTAAACGTTGATAATGCTCTTTTATGCAAGAGTTGATATTTTTGTAAAGGTCATAACTCCGAGCTTGCCCTTCGTATCCTCTCCGACTATGGCGTCTACGCTTGTTACGTAGTAGGCTGTATCGGTTGACATGCCGCTTTGAACAAAACTCATATTTCCGTCACCGTCTATTACGTACGCGCTTATTACAAGGTTAAGTGCTTTTGACGCTTCGGTGGAGAAAGTAAGCGTATAGCCGAAGCGTGTAAAGGTTGCATCATTTATCTCTACCTGTATTGCATTCGTACTGTCTATAACTCCCGCCGCGGTAAATGCAACGCTTGCGTCCGAGGCTACCTCTGTGCCCATATTGACTATAACTATACCGTATTTTAACTCTTTGCCCTCTCCAACGTATGCGTTATACTTTGCAAGAGCCGCCGTATCTACCGTAAAGCCGCCGTAAATTGCGTCATTGACTTTGTTTACTGAATAGCCGAGGGCGGCGAATATCGGGTCAATTTTAGTCGATACCAAAACTCCACACTCACGGGTACAGTTGCAGGAGCTTGTTCCATCTTTATCAAAGCCGTCTTTGTAAGCAAGTACGGGATTTTCCGAAATGGTATGCACTCCGCCGTAGAATGCTTCGCATTTATTGTAACCGTAGATAATGTATGCGCCGGTAAGTGAATTATAATGATCATAACCGTTAGTCAAATCATATTCCACTATGTTTGTGTCGGCTATACCTGTAAATACCGTATTGTTTGTGGTATCTGCAAGGGCAGCTTTAAGAGCTTTAAGTTCAGCCTCCGTTCCGGTAAAGAAGAATTTTATCGAAGCGTTACCCTGTTTGAAAATGCCGTTTTCTGTTCCTTCAATAACTATTGTTGCCGGCATTATAACCGTTTTAAGCTTTGTACAACCATGGAAAAAATCAGAGTTAGAATTGCCATCAACCCCAAACGTTGTAACGGAAGCACCTAAATTAATGTACTCTAAACTTTTGCAATCAAAAAATGCGTTATATCCTATTTCGGTAACACCATTCGGAATAGTTATGCTTGTAAGACCGGTAGCTCTGAAGGCTTTGTAGTTTATGGTTGTAAGCTTGGAACCCTCCTCAAACTCCACGGTGGCAAGAGCTTTGCAATTCTCAAAAGCAGAACTTCCGATTGACGTAATACCGGCAGGAATATTTATTTTTGTAAGAACAGAACAGCTGCCAAAAACGCCGTTGCCCATAGACGTTAATTTTGACGGGAGAGTTACCTCCGTTAAATAATAATTCTTCTCAAAAACGGTGTTTCCCAAAGTTGTCAGTTCAGAGCCTTCGGCAAACTGCAAAGTAGTCAATTTAGCATTAGAGAATGCAAGATTTCCTATCTCTGTAACACCTTTCGGAATAATTATGCTTGTAAGACCGCTATCTCTGAAAACGTCGTTGCTTATATAAGCAAGCAAAGAATCATCACCAAACGTTACACTTGTAAGAGAAGTGCATTTGTTGAATGTGGAAGACTCGATTCTTGTAACACCGTCGGGTATATTTATTGCAGTAATTTTTGTGCAATTATAAAATGCCTGACTGGCTATTGTCGTAACTGTTGGAGCAAGTACGACTTCACCCTCCAATGCGGAACAACCATTGAAGGCTTTATTTCCTATCGTTTGAAGTGCGGTAAGCTTTGAAAAGTCAAAAGTTGTAAGGGCTTTGCAACCATTGAAAGCTTGTTCGCCAATAGACGTTAAGACACCATTTTCAGCAACGTCAACTGTAGCAAGTACCGTACAATTGTTAAAAGCATAATTACCTATCGATGTTACGGAAGACGGAATGTTTACCGTAGTAAGTTGCTTGCTGTCACTAAATGCAGACGCGCCTATTTTCGTAACTGTTGAAGGGATTACAAAGCTCGTAAATAAAGAACTTTTGAAAGCATTATCACCTATAGTTTGAAGCGCGGTAAGATTTGAAAGATCAATAGTTGTAAGTTTTGTACAACCCGAGAAAACACCGGTACCAATGGTAGTTAATTTATCGTTTTCGGCAAAATCAATCTTCGTAAGAGAAGAACAGCTCATAAAAACTCCCTGATTGATTGAGGTTACGGAAGACGGTACGGTTATTTCGATAAGATTGGTGTTTTTGAAAGAATAATCACTTATAACCGTAGTGCTATCATTGAGCCATACGTACATCAATTTTGACTTATTCTCGAGCTTTGGCGTAGCAGTAGCGTTGTCAAAATTACTGTCGCAAAGATTTATAATGATAAAGTCCTTGGAATTAGTTATTTGATTGGTGTTCTTCTTAAAATGATTGCTTGAAAGAGTCGCTGTCAAGGTTGTGCCGTTGAGATAGTATGTAAGAGCGTTTCTGTCGGCGTCATACAACGGTAAAGTGTATACCTTACCGCCTTCTTCCTTCGGCATGATGGGATTTCCGTCTTTGTCCACCACGCTCTCTATGGTGATTGCGTTTCCGCTTTTATCCGTAAGGTTTGATGTGTCTAAATCAATTGACTCGGGCGCCGCCGCGGATATTGCTATTGCCATAACGGCGATAAGCATAACAAAGCAGGCAAGAAAGATGACTTTTTTGAATTTTTTCATCGCTGAATTTTCTCCCTTTGCAATAAAAAATCTGTACTAAAATGTTAGTACGATTATTATATCATTGGATATCTTATTTGTCAACATTCACAAAAAAGCGTGTCACCCGCCCGTTTTTTGTGAAATGTACACAAAAATTATAAATTGCCCAGGAAGGTAAAAAGTCCGATAAACCCTTATAATACAAGGCTTTGCGGAGATTTTATCGAAAATTTTGTCCGACGGTTTTTAGGCTGATTTTTGTGCGCAATACACAAATTGTAAATTTTTTGTGAACTCGCGTTTTTGCACCGTTTTGGCGGTAAAAGCGCAAAATTATCCCCTGTTTCCGCTAAAAAGCCTCCATTTTCCCTTGCTCCCGACGAAAAGCCTCCTTCTTCCCCTTGCTCCCGTCATCCTTGAGCGAAGCGAAGGCAGGGGTTCCCCGAAACGAGTGTGCGAGTTTTGGGGGTTCACGTGGTAGGGGTTCCCCGAAATGAGCTTGCGAGTTTTGGGGGTTCACGTAGGATCTGGAGCAATAGTGTGATTTTATTTGTCCGCCAGATCCTTCGTTTCGCTAACGCTCCACTCGAGGATGACACGGCGGAGGTGACGTTTGCTTGTTGAACGGGCGATTCGTGAATCGCCCCTACCCACAAAAATTATATGGTTAATGAGATATGCGGTGCAATTTTGTCGTAGGGCGGGCGGCTTGCTCCCGCCGTTTTGTTTTACCGTTCATAAACAAGCGGGCGATTCGTGAATCGCCCCTACCAAAACACAATTTTTTATTTCTTTTCTCGGGTCGTCGGGGACGTCGACCCCTAGCACGCGAACCCCCAAAAAAGCCTCCCTTGTGTAAAGGGAGGTGGCATTTTCGTGAGAAAATGACGGAGGGATTGTATATTAAACGAAAGCTTTTTACAATCCTTCAGTCGCCTGACGGCGACAGCTCCCTTTACACAAGGGAGCCATATTTTTAGAATTTTTTTCGTAGGGCGGGTGGCTTGCTCCCGTCATCCTTGAGCGAAGCGAAGGCAGGGGTTCCCCGAAAACG
>CAMGRB010000160.1 GCA_946061315.1 uncultured Clostridia bacterium
TCCCTATTATCACAAGAGAAGATATTATTATCTTGTTTTTGTATTTTTTGAACATATTTTCTCCTTTGCTATTTTTTCGATACGGATATTTCGCACCCGAGCATATTTTCAAGGTACTTTTTAACTCTGTCTGCGTCCGACCACGAGGCTTTGTTCGTAAGCGTGACGACTACCTTTTTCACCGTTATCGCCTCGCTTGCGCTTTCTTCGGTTTCAAGAGAAACGTAAACGTCGGTTTCTTCAAAATTATATTTTGATATAAGCATATTTTTTATTTTGTCACAAATACTTTTTTCGGTTGCGTTTATTATTATTTTGTTTGCATTGTCTGTCTTTTCCTCTATCACAAGATTGTCGGTGAAATTCTTTATATTTTCTTTTATTGTTCCGACCCCGCCGACAAGCGAGGCAAGAGGAGAGAGAATGACGAGCGCCATAACAAGCCCCATAACGTAACCTACGTATTTTTTAAGGCTTTTTTTCGAGGAGGGCAAAAACGAGTTGACTATTCCGCATATGACCGAAACCGTAAGCAGAGTATTTACGTATGCGTCCATTATCTCACCTCCGCCGATGATTTTATAAAGACGGTAATTGCAAATATAAACAATAGGGCGGTGCAAACGGTAAGCGCAAGGATAAAACCGCAGACGGAGCTTGCCTCGTCAAGCATTTTTGATTCTTTTTCGCATCCGATAACCGAGGCTATTCCGGAGCAGATTCCAAACGAAAGCCTGTTCAGAATCAACGATATAATAACGGGTAACACTATGAGAGCTATTACGATTATCGCAATTACTCCGCAGGAGCTTTTTACAAGGGCAAGACTTGAAGAAACGGTTTTAAGAGCGTCCGATACGGATGAGCCTACTATCGGTATAAAACTGCTGACTGCAAATTTTGCGGTGCGCAAAGAGAGGGAGTCACTGCTTTGAGAGATAATATTTTTGTAAGAAAAAATGAAAGAAAATACCGACATAATAAAAACGATGACGCTTGTAAACGTGTTTTTTATAACCTTTGAAATTCCGGACAGGTTAAAGCTCTCGTTTACCGAGCCGACAAGCGAGAAGCACATACAGACCTTTACAAGCGGTAAAAGAGCGACAAGCAAAATCCCCTCCGTCACCGATATTAAAAGGAGCATTGAAACGTTTGACGCGGCGGCGGTCGATATACTTCCGTTGAATATGTACATAGTCGTCATAACGGGCAAAAACGCGTTCATCACCTTGCAAAGAAGCTGCATATAATAAACGGCCCCACGACAAAGAGTAAGGCATATGTTAAATACAGTAAGAGAAACGCACAGAGAGGAAAACATTGAAAAAGTATTTTTTATGGCATCCGAGGAAAAAGATTTTTGCAATATATTAAAGAGTGAGGCTATTATTATGACGCACAGAATTGCCACAAACGATTTTATAACGTCGTCTATTCCCGCAAACAGATAATTTAGAATTACGTTTATAAACGTTTTTTCAACCGTACTGCCGCTTGAGAGGGAAGAAAAATCTCCTTCAAAAAGCTCGCTCGGCAAATACTCCAATATCTCATCGGGTAAAGAGTTTTTGAAGTCGTTAAGTTCGTTTTGTACCGATGACGTAATCTCGTCCGTCACCGTGTCCTCGGCAAAACAAACCGTGCAAAAGGATGCGCAAAGGGTCAAAACAAAAATGACGGTGGAAAGCAGTTTTACATATCTTTTCTTTTTCATACATTTACCTCAAAAGGTTGTCGCAGAGCGAAAACAGATCTTTTATCATCGGTATTGCAAGTATAAGAATTTCTGCCCTGCCGAAAAGTGAAACTCGCTCGGCTATTGCATTTTCGCCCGCGTCCTTACATATATCCGAGGTTATCTCGACCGCTACCGCAACTCCGAGCGCCTTTATCATAGTCGGCAAATACTTGTAAACCGCCGTATTCGATGATATTTCGTCTATATAGAGAAGAACGGGATAAAGCACCGAGAGGGAGAGGGTGGTGGTTGCAACGGTTATAGCAAGGCGGATAAAGAGAGAATATTCGCTCTTTATGCTTTTGAAAACGATACATACGCAAAGGGCGCACAGAACTATTCCGCAAACTTTTACGTCTTCCATATCACAGACCGAATATTCTCGAAAGAGTTGAAAAAAGCGTGTCAAGCTCCGATATGATAAGGAGCATAACTATTATTATTCCACCTACCGAAAGAAGCGTTGCCTGTTCCTCGCGCCCGCTTTTTGAAAGTATCTGACAGGCTACGGAAATAAGCAGTCCTATGCCCGTTATTTTCAGAATTAAAGAAATATCCATTTTGTTTTCCTATATCAGAAGTATTATTAAGCAAACGCCCGTAAATATAGCCATTGAGCGAAATACCCTGACCTTTCCCGAAAATTCCTTGTTCATTTTATCTGTAAAATCTTCTATTGCCGACAGCGTAAAATCACAGAGAGCCAACTGCTCGTCCTTATAGCCGTTTCCAAGCGATGAAAAGAAGTCTTTTATCACATCAGCCGTGTCCCTGTCAAAAAAAGAATCAAGAGAAGAAAGCTTTCCCGATATAATATCCTCGGTAAGCGTATCGTCGGGCTTATAAGCTTTGAAGATCTTGTCGGTAGGGAGAGAGAAGTAACTTATTTGCGCTCTTATGTACCTTATAAATTCTGCCAACTTGTTTGCTTTTTTGATTTTTTCTTTTTCCCTTTTTTCATAAAAGTACGATGAAGCAACCGACGCGCAGAGAATAAAGATTGCACCTGCGATTTTCATTTCTTCAAATCCCCGATACTTGCCGTAAAAATTGCTCTTTTGGCAAGCGGCGTATTATTTCCGATTTTATAAAAATCTTCTCCCCGAAGGTCGTTTATCTCGTATTCGTACTTTTCGGAGCCGTATTTTCTTTTGATTCCGACGGCATAGTCAAATACTCCCGAATAAATAAGCGGTGCTAAAATATCCTTTGATTCAAGCTCGCAAAAGTCCCCTGCGTGCGCGGTTGCTATCAGCCTGACTCCTCCGTGGACGGCTTTGAGAATTGCATTCGCCTCTTTTTCGGAGGATATTTCGTCACATATTATAATTTCGGGCGTCATACTTTTTGTGGCAAGCTCTATTCCGATGCCCTTCGGGTACGATATAAATACGTCCGTGTTCGGAGGCGCTTCCATACAGGCGGTTATTTCCTCTCTCGTATCTATTACCGATATGCGCCTTTGTATATCCTCCTTGCCGATACGGTATATAAGATCCCTCAAAATAGTCGTCTTTCCAACGCCCGGGGCGGAGTATATAAGCACGGAAATGCTGAAATTTTCTTTTTTTAATATTTCAAAAACCTTATCCGACGCGCCGTATATCATTCTCGGTATTCTTATGTTGACGGAGTTTATTTCGCAAACGCCGTCAATTTCCCCGTTCTTGCACACGGCCCTGCCGCATATTCCCGCCCTTATGCCGCCTCCGACGCTTATGTATCCCTCTTTTATCGTGTCAAAATGAGCGTAGACTGACCCGTTGCAAAGAGAATTTAACGTTTCCTCCATATCCTTTTCGTTTGCGGCTACGTTTGTCTTTACGTTTTTGAAATCGACTATGAGGCTGACCTCGGTGTTCTTGTGTATTCTTATTTCATTTATATGGTTGTAAGCGTTTTCTTTGAGGAAAGAGAGAATACCGTCACCGATTTTTTTCGGCAGCTTTGAAAGTATAAATCCGTACTCGTCCTCATACCGCTTTTTTACCGATATATCGTATTTCATAATTCCTCCTTTTTGACTTGTCCGCTTTACAGTAAAAAGTATGACGCAAAAAAGTAAAAAAGAACACATTTGAAAAATAAAAATGACCGCTTCTTACCAAAATGAAGCCAAAAAACAGACTTGATTCGGGCAAAATAGCGGCATTTTTGTTTTATGAAATGAAAAAATATAACTTTTTAATAAAAAAATATTGAAAAAACAGAAAAAAGTGTTACAATTCTAAGCAGTTGTTTTATCTGAAGGCATATGCAGAGTATGTATAAAGCCCTTTGCGTCCGCCGTACATATATCGCCCGCT
>CAMGRB010000161.1 GCA_946061315.1 uncultured Clostridia bacterium
ACCGTCACACTCTCCCTCAAGCGAGGTAAGCTCGTGATAGTGCGTTGCAAACATCGTCTTTGCGCCAATTTTCTTTGAAGCGGTGTATTCCGCTATTGCCCTTGCTATACTCATTCCGTCAAAGGTACTCGTACCTCTGCCGATCTCGTCGTATATTATAAAGCTGCGCTTGGTTGCATTTGCAAGGATATAGGCAACCTCGCTCATCTCGAGCATAAAGGTTGACTGACCCGACGCTAAATCGTCCGATGCGCCGACACGGGTAAAGAGTTTATCCACAACTCCTATTCTCGCTTCCCTTGCGGGAACGAAAGAGCCTATCTGTGCCATAACGACTATGAGCGCACTCTGACGCATATAAGTCGATTTACCTGCCATATTCGGTCCCGTTATGAGCATTAAGCGGTTTGACGTTGTGTTAAGGTAGGTATCGTTAGGCACGAAATAGCTGTCCTTTACAAACTGCTCGACAACGGGGTGGCGCCCGTCCTTTATGTCTATTACGTCGCTGTAATCGACCTCGGGGCAAACATAGTTATTCTTCATTGCCACCTCGGCAAGCGAAACATAGACGTCGAGCTTGGCAAGCATATTTGCGCTCTTTTGTACTCTCTTTAAGTTGTCGGCTACCTTATTTCTCAAGCCTACGAACATATCGTATTCAAGGGTGCAGACTTTATCGCTTGCGCCGAGGACGGTAGCCTCCATATTTTTAAGCTCGTCGGTTATGTATCTTTCGCAGTTTGAAAGGGTCTGCTTTCTTATGTATCTTTCGGGAACTTGGGAAACGAGGGATTTTGTCACCTCGATATAGTAACCGAAAACGCGGTTATATCCTATTTTGAGAGTTTTTATGCCCGTTTTTTCACGCTCGGTTTCCTCGATTTTGGAGATCCACCCTTTGCCGTCGGTCATAACGCCCCTTAAATAGTCTATATCGTCGCTGTAACCGTTCTTTATCATACCGCCCTCTCTTATTGAAAAAGGCGGGGTTTCGACAAGCATATCGTCGATTGCGGAATATATGTCCGTAAGGTCGTCCATCTCGTCACGTATCGTTGAGAGCTCGGACGATTTTGCGGTAAAAAGCAGATTTTTTATATCGGGTATTACCGAAACCGTTGACGCCACGGCGCGCAGGTCCTTGCCGTTTGCCGTTCCGTAAACGACTTTTGTCATAAGCCTTTCAAGGTCTAAAACGTTTGTGAGAAGATGCGATATTTCCTCCCTTAAAACGAAGTTGCCGACAAGCTCGGATACCGCGCTCTGACGGTCGGTTATCTTCTTTACGTCAAGGAGGGGATGCTCAACGTAGTTGCGGAGCATTCTTGCGCCCATTGAGGTTTTCGTCTTGTCGAGCACCCAGAAAAGACTTCCCCTTTTCTCCTTTGCCCTCATAGTTTCGCAAAGCTCGAGATTTCTCCTTGTGTTAAGGTCCATCTCAAGATACTGTCCCTCGCCGTAAACGGTCAGGTTATTTATATAGGAAATGTCGGTTTTCTGCGTCTTTAATATGTATTCGAGTATTGCGCCCATTGCGCATATTAAGGTTTCGTCGTTTTCGTACTTTACGAGAAAATCCGTACCGAACTGTGACGAAACGGTCCTGCTTGCGCTCGGATAGTCGAAAATATCGTCCATACCGAACTCGCAAAGCGCGCACAGCCTTGTCTTTGCAAAGTCGTAAATATACCCGGCGTCTTCCTTTGTGCCGCTTACTATTACTTCCTTCGGGGAATAAGTGCCAAGCTCGTTTAGTATTTTATCCTTTTCGTTTTCAACGGAGGTTGCGTTTATCTCGCCCGTTGAAATATCGGCAAAGCATATTCCCGCTTTTCTTCCCTTTATGCAAACGGCGGCAAGATAATTGTTTTTCGTTTCGGTAAGCAGATTGCTCTCTACCACCGTACCGGGCGTTATCTCGCGGATAACCTCGCGCTTTACAAGTCCCTTTGCGGTTGCGGGGTCCTCCATCTGCTCGCAGATTGCCACCTTGTAGCCTTTAGATATAAGCTTACCTATGTACGGCTCACAGCTGTGGAAAGGAACGCCGCACATCGGCGCCCTCTCGGGCTCTCCGCAATCTCTGCCCGTCAGGGTAAGTTCAAGTTCTCTTGACGCTATTATGGCGTCGTCAAAGAACATCTCGTAAAAATCTCCAAGACGGTAAAAAAGTATAAAATCCTTATATTGATTTTTTATATCGAGGTATTGTTGCATCATCGAAGTCATACCGTTTTACCTCCTTCGGAAAAATTGAAAATCAGTGATGATGTCCGCAGTCGGAGCCGCACGAATGGCAGTCGTGCGTGCAGGGGCGCTCTCCCGTTATCTGAAATTCTATCTCGGCGTAAATTTCGGTCATAAGCTTGTTTACTTCTTCCTGTGCCTCGCTTGCCGCTACGTATACTGGGCTTGCGCTGACTTCGTTTACTATCTCATTAAGACGCCCCTCTATTGCCTCTATAACCTTTTTGTCTATCGGGTTTTTCTTGTATTCCTCGGCAAGTGCGGTCTGCTGTGTGTTGTACTCGAAAACGAGCATCTGAAGCGCGGTATCTTTATCGTATGCTTCCTTTGCCTCGTTCATTTTTGCGATGCGCGGGTCTGCCTTTACGGCCTGTCCGAGCTTCGTTGCAAGTTCCATAATTTCCATAGTATTTTTCTCCTGTTTTTTAATTTTTTATTTCACCGTACAAAGCAAAAGTGTCGGCACGGGTGATTTTAAGATTTATAAACTGTCCTGTGTAGTCCTTGTCCGATTCAAAATGGACTATTTTATTTCCGCTTGTGCGTGAGGTGTAGGCGCACTCGTTATTTTTGCCCCTGCCGTCAACCAGAACGCGAACGGTTTTGCCTATATAGGAAAGATTTTTTTCGAGCGATATGGAGTTCTGAAGCTCGTTCAGTCTATCAAAACGCTCGTGCTTTATTTCCTCGGAAATCTGATTTTCCATAGTGTAAGCGGGAGTTCCCTTTCTCGGTGAGAAGATAAAAGAGAAAATCGAATCAAAGCGCACTTTTCTTAAAATATCGAGCGTTTTTTCAAAATCCTGATCGCTCTCCCCGGGGAAGCCGACTATAATATCCGTCGTTAGTACTATATCCTTGTTTTTCGCCCTTAATTCATCTATTATCGAAAGATACTTCTCCGTCGTGTACTTGCGGTTCATTCTTTTAAGTATCTCATCGGAGCCCGATTGCAAGGGAAGATGAAATCCCCCCGAGGCCTTGGGCGTTGAGGTTATTGCGTCTATCATCTCGCCTGACGCGTCTTTCGGGTGGCTGGTCATTAAGTGTATTAAGAAATCGCCGTCCATTTTGGCTATCTCGTTTACAAGATAGGCAACCGTGGGTGTGCCGTCAAGGTCCTTGCCGTATGAGTTGACGTTTTGTCCGAGCAGAGTTATATCACGGTAGCCCTCGGAAACGAGTTTTTTTACCTCGTCAAGGATGTCCTCGGGTCTTCTTGAACGCTCCCTGCCTCTTACGTAAGGGACTATGCAGTAGGTGCAGAAGTTGTTACAGCCGTACATTATGCTAACCCACGCACGATAGCCGCTTTCACGGAGCACGGGCATGCCCTCCGCTATCTGCGGACGCTCAAGTTCTGTTAAGAACATACGCTTGCCGCCGTTTAAGGTGTTAAGTATAAATTCGGGCAGCCTATAAGATGCCCCCGTTCCGAAAACGAAATCAACGTACGGATAGGAGTGTTTAAGCTGCTCTATACGGTGCGACTGCGAGGTCATGCATCCGCAAACGCCTATTATAAGGTCGGGATTTTTTATTTTATTGTGCTTATATCTGCCGATAATCGAAAGCGCTCTCGTTTCGGCGTGCTCCCTTACGGCGCAGGTGTTGACTATTATTATATCGGCTTTGTTCTCGTCGTAGGTTATCTCGTATCCGAGGCTTTTCAATATACCTCTTATTACCTCGCTGTCCGCCTCGTTCTGCTGGCACCCGAGAGTATATACGAATGCGTAAAACCCGTGCCCGACTATCATCTCTCTTACTCTGTCGGCATAGCTTTTTTGCATAT
>CAMGRB010000162.1 GCA_946061315.1 uncultured Clostridia bacterium
ACCTTGCCCATATGCTTTGCGGCTTCAAATATGTTATCGTAGCCGCCGTCCTTCGAGCCTGCGCAAGCGGCGGCAAATATCGCGCTTCCGAGTGCGGGAGTCTGCGAGGATGCGGTTATTTTTATATCCATACCGATAACGTCGGCATATATCTGCATAGTAAAAGGATCTTTCATTGCTATTCCGCCTGCGGCGTAAAATTCATCTACCGCGATGCCGTTTTCTCTGAACGTTTCTATTATTTTTCTCGTTCCGAAAGCGGTTGCTTCTATAAGCGCCCTGAACATTTCCTCGGGCTTTGTAAGGAGGCTCATACCTATAAACATACCCGAAAGATCGACGTCAACGAGAACGCTCCTGTTTCCGTTCCACCAGTCAAGAGCAAGTATTCCGCTCTCGCCTGCTTTGAGCTTTTCAGCCTTTTTGACCATGAGCTTCATCGGGGATATTCCGAGTTTGTCGGCTTCCTCTTTATATTCATAAGGTGTGAAGTTATCGACAAACCACGCAAAGTGGTCGCCGACGCAGCTCTGCCCTGCCTCGTAGCCGAAAAATCCGGGTAAAATTCCGTCCTCGACAACTCCGCACATACCGGGAACGGTTTTTTCCTCCGTACCCATAAGCATATGGCAGGTGGAGGTTCCCATTATTGCGAGCATTTTATTCGGAGCGTCTATACCGAGTGCGGGAACGGCGACGTGCGCGTCAACGTTTCCGACGGCAACGGCGATGCCCTCGTTAAGACCCGTAAGTGATGCCGCCTTTTTGGTCAGAGTGCCCGCCTTTTCGCCAAGAGGCGTTACGGGACAGTTCATTTTATCCTCGATTACGTTTTCAAGACGGGGGTCAAGAGCTTTGAAAAACTCCTTTGAGGGATAGCCCTGCGCCTTATTGAACATAGCTTTATAGCCTGCCGTGCAAGAGTTTCTCGTCTGTTTGCCGCAAAGCTGCCATATAACCCAGTCGGTAGCCTCTATAAAGAAATCTGCGGCGTCATAGACCTCGGGGGCTTCGTCAAGCGTTTGCCATATCTTCGGAAAAGCCCATTCGCTTGATATTTTTCCTCCGTAGTTATCTATCCACTTCTCTTTTCTTTCTCTTGCAATTTCATTAAGTCTGTTTGCATAGCTCTGTGCGGCGTGGTGCTTCCAAAGCTTTACGTAGGCGTGCTTATTATCTTTGAACTTACCGTCAAAGCAAAGGGGCGTGCCGTCCTTATAAACGGGCATTAAGGTGCAGGCGGTAAAGTCTATCCCGACACCGATTATATCGTTTTTGTCAACTCCCGATTTCTTTATGACCTCGGGGACGGTATAGCCGAGAACGTCTATGTAGTCCTGCGGATGCTCAAGTGCCCAGTCGGGCGGGAGCTTCGTTACTCCGTCGGGCAGGTATTCGTCCATAACGGCGTGCTTGTATTCAAGTGTTGAGGAGGCAATTTCCTCTCCGTTTGACACATCGACAAGTACGGCTCTGCCCGAGAGCGTTCCGTAATCGATGCCTATGGTATATTTTTTTGACATAACAACCTCCGAATGATTTCGTTAAATATATTATACTATTGCATTTCAGAAAAGTCAATAAAATTTATTTACCCTCGCAAAATTCGTTTTACTTTATTTTTAGTGCATTTTTCACAAATTAGTGATTGACAAATGAAAACGTTTGTGCTACCATATATAAAGATAAAATACTATAAAGGAGGGGTCTCTTTGAAAGCAAAAACTACTTTTCGTCGGCTTGAAAAAAAGTTTCTTTTGACAACGGAGCAATTTTTGCGCATCAAGGAAGAAGTAGACAGGCGTTTTGACCCCGACGAGTACGGAGAAACCAAAATATGCAACCTGTACTTCGATACGCCCTCCTATCTTTTGATTCGCCGTTCTATCGAAAAACCGATATTCAAGGAAAAATTGCGGCTCCGTACCTACGGCGTTCCGACGGAAAATTCTCAATCCTTTATAGAGATAAAGAGAAAATACAACTCCGAGGTTTACAAGCGAAGGATAGGTCTTCCCTTAAACGAGGCTCTTGATTTTCTCGAAAGTGGAAAAGAGTTAAAGGAGCATTCGCAAATTTCGGGTGAGATTGAATATTTTATTTCAATGTATGAGAATCTTGAGCCCATGTTTTACATATCGTGTGACAGAAGCGCTTTCTTCTATAAGAACAACAAGGATATAAGGGTCACGTTTGACAAAAATCTTACGTGGAGGAACTATGACCTTGACCTGACCAAAGGCTCTTACGGCGAGCTGCTTCTCCCCTCCGATATGATCCTTATGGAGATAAAAATTCCCGATGCCATACCGCTTTGGCTGGCAAAGCTTCTCTCTGAACTCGGCGTTGTGAGCGCGTCTTTTTCAAAAGTCGGCAACGCATATATAAATATGATCAAACAAAGGAGTGTTTCCAATGAGCAAACTGTTTCAAAGTATATTTACTGAATCCGTAACACAAACCGGGTCGGTTCAACCGTGGGTGTTCTTTACCCTTCTCGGTGTCGCCGTAGCCATCGGTTTGTTTATAGCGTTTTGCTATATGTTCCGTAACGAATATTCAAAAAATCTCGTTATTTCACTTGCGATTTTACCCCCGATCGTAACAGTTCTTATAATGCTTGCAAGCGGCAACATAGGCGTCGGAGTTGCGATAGGCGGTGTGTTTGCGCTGACAAGATTCCGCTCGGCTCAAGGTACTGCCAAGGAAATTACTCACATATTTCTCTCGATGGCGATAGGTCTTACGCTCGGTCTTGGCTACATATTTATAGCGATAATCCTTGCAGTAGTTGTTGAAGCGCTCAATTTTGTATTCATATTCACAAAATTCGGAGATCCCAATCCCAAAAAGAGGACGCTTAAAATAACGATTCCCGAAAATCTTGACTATGACGGGGTTTTCGACGATATTTTCAAGAAATACACGGACGCATCGGAGCTTACGAAGGTACGTCTTTCCTCCCTCGGAACGATGTTCCAGCTCACCTATTCGATAACCTTGAAAGACCCTATGAAAGAAAAAGCGTTTATAGACGAAATAAGAGAAAGAAACGGCAACCTCGACATTCTCTGCTCCAAGGTGCAGTCAAACCGTGATGAGCTTTAATTCTCCCATCAACTAAAACAAAAAGCCTTCCGACGTATCGGAAGGCTTTTATGTAGTGAAATTACTTATTGAAAATTTCAATCATTTCCTCTGCTTTGAGAAGTGAGAGAGGAACGAGCAGGCAGTTGCCGTTTACCAATTCGGAATCCTGAAGGTCCTTTACAAGTCCCTTAAGGGTTTCGCTTTCGGAAAGAGCTTTGTTGAGGTCTTCATCAGACTTGAACTCAAGAACGAGGGCATTGTAAGTCAAAAGGTCGCCTTTCTTCTGGAAAAGGTGAGCCGTGCAAGAGATATTTCCCTCCTCAAGTTCTGCCGTTATTGTGTTTGCTTCGTCGTTGTTTTCAACGAGTGCATATCCGGCGTCTTCAAAATTTCCTTTTATTTTCTTAAAGGACGAGCAGGAAACGAGCATTACCATTACTGCTACCAGAAGCAACGCCATAGATACGATTTTTACCGTTTTTTTCATGTGATTTTTCCTCCTGTGAATATTTATTTCGGCACTGACATTCTATCACAAAACCTTGACGTTGTCAACACTATTTATAATAATTAACACTTTGCGAAAATCAGTTATAATAAAATCGTGCTATTACGGGATAGATATAACGAAATTAAAGTAAGTTCTTGACCGAGAGATCTTTTGGTGGTAAAATATAAGTATAATATCAAAGGAGGCGAAAATATGAAAATTGCCGTTATATCGGGTGCGTCCTCGGGGATAGGTCGCTCTTTTGCAAAAGAGCTTGATCTTTACGGGCTTGACGAGATATGGCTGATTGCAAGAAGCTCCGAAAAGCTTGAAGAAATCTCCAAAATGCTTTTCACAAAATCACGCGTGCTTCCGCTTGATTTGAAAGAAGAAAGCTCCTTTGAAGCTCTGAAACAGCTTTACGAAAGCGAAAAGCCGGACATAGCGTGTCTCGTTTGCT
>CAMGRB010000163.1 GCA_946061315.1 uncultured Clostridia bacterium
GCAGGGCTTCTCTGTGTCGCTCGTTTGAAAAGCTTGAGGCTGACGGGCTTATTATTAAAAACGGTAAAAATATTATTATTAAAGAGGTATAAAAAATGAAAAAAATTGTTTCTGTTCTTTTAATCGCTCTCATGGCACTTTGCCTGCTTTCTTCCTGTGGCAAAACGGAAAAGAAAGCCGAAAACGTAAACGTAAGCGTCTTAAACGGTACAACCGGCTTCGGAATGGCTTATCTTATGGAGCAAAACGCTTCTTCCGCATCGTCAAACAAATATACGTTCAGCGTAGAAACCGATGCTTCGGTCATCACCTCGGCTCTCATAAAGGGCGATATTGATATAGCCGCGCTTCCCACCAATGCGGCATCAAACGTATATACCAAAACAAACGGCGGCGTTCAGATAATTGCCGTAAATACGCTCGGCGTTCTCTACGTCGTTGAAAACGGCACGTCAATAAAAAGTATAAACGACCTTGAGGGAAAAACCATCTACTGCCCTGCGCAGAACCCTAAATTTATTCTTGAATATATACTTACCAAAAATAACGTAAACGCTACCATAGACACAACGTATGCCGCTCCTGCTGATTTAAGGACCGCAGTTGCCGCAGGCAAGGTTGATATTGCCGTCTTGCCCGAGCCTATGGTAACTATCGCAAAAAGCGCGAACAGCTCTTTGAGCGTAGCACTTGATCTTACGGAGGAATGGAACAAGACAGAGGCTGAAAACTCTCTTGTGCAGGGTTGCGTTGTCGTAAGGACGGAATTTGCAAAAGAATATCCCGATAGCGTTTCTCTGTTCCTTGACGAATACAAAAAATCAATAGAATACGTAAACGAAAATCCCGAAGGTGCGGCAGAGCTTATTGCAAAATACAATATTTTTGCGAATAAAAACGTTGCAAAAGCCGCAATTCCGAAATGCAATATCGCATTTTTGGAAGGCAGCGAGATGAAAAATGCAATGAGCGCGTTTCTTGAGGCTATGTACTCGGTAAATCCCGCAAGTATAGGCGGTGCTTTGCCGAATGACGACTTTTATTATTCGAGATGAAAAAGCCGATAAAAATTCTTTTGATAGCGCTCTTTTGGCTCGGTATATGGGAAATTGCCGCCCTTATAGTCGGCAATTCTCTCCTCTTTCCCTCGCCTATTGACGTTATCATACGTCTTGGCGAGCTCATACCAACCGAAAATTTTATCGTAAGCGTTCTTATGTCGCTTGTAAGAGTCAGCCTCGGAATTATCATCGCCGTTTTACTTGGCGTATGCGTTGGTGTTCTCTGCGCAAAATTTCATTTCGTATATGAACTTTTGTACCCGATTATAACGATAATAAAATCAACTCCGGTTGCTTCCTTTATCGTTCTTGTTATTCTTTTTATGGGCAGGGATATCGTGCCTACCTTTATTACCGTGCTTATGGTATTTCCTATCGTGTGGTCAAACGTTTACAGAGGGATTAAGAATACAAGCCTTGAGCTTCATGAGGTGTGCAAGGTATATTCGATTCCAAAGGGAAAACAGTTAAAATCTCTGTATTTCCCGTCCGTTATGCCTTATTTTATATCTGCTATTCTCTCCGGAATAGGACTTGGCTGGAAGGCGGGAATTGCGGCGGAGGTACTCTGCGTTCCACTCCGTTCCATAGGCAGAAATCTGTATGAGGCAAAGCTCTATATAGAAACCTCCGATATGTTTGCCTGGACGGTTACGGTCGTTATAATGAGCCTTCTGCTCGAGCTTCTTATCTCAAAGCTTGTAAAAAGACTGTCGGGAAAATATTCCGCCGTAAAGGAGGATAAAAATGAAGCTTGAAAATATAACGAAATCCTTTAACGGCAAAGAAATTATATCGGATTTTACCCGTGATATTCCCGATGGTAAAATAACCTATATAATGGGTGCTTCGGGCATCGGAAAAACCACTCTTTTGAGAATAATTGCAGGTCTTGATACCGATTTTAGCGGCAATATCGAAAAAAGCGGGAAAATAGCCTACGTATTTCAGGAGCCTCGCCTGTTCCCCGCGCTTACCGTAAAAGAAAACGTCGAAATAGTCGGCGGCACAAATGATAGCAAGGATATTTTATCAATGCTCGAGCTTGACGGATGCGAAAAAATGATGCCAAACGAGCTTTCGGGAGGTATGAAAATGCGCCTCTCAATCGCAAGAGCACTCTATAGCGACGCCGATATTTACCTTATGGATGAGCCGTTTTCCGCCCTCGACGACGAAACGAAAAACAGGATAGTACCGAAAATTTTCGCTTTTCTCAAAGGCAAAACCGTCATAATTGTATCTCATAGCCTTAACGAAGCCGCATCATATGCAGATAATACAATAAATTTATAGTAAAAAAGAGAGCATTTCTGCTCTCTTTTTTATGTTGTTTATTGGCAACCGCAGCCACAGCGTCCGCCCTGATCCCTATCGTGCTTTTCTCCTGCGCATCCACCGGAGAAGCTACTGAACGTGGGCGGTGCAAATTCCTTTATCGGAAATGACATAGATCTGAACAGGGTGCAAGGGTCGTTTTCTCTTGCCGCGATACATTCCTTTTCGGGAATATTGTATTCGGTCGCGTTTATAAGGAGTTGTGCGGGTCTTTCTATCCTTACAACCGAGAAAAATCCGAGAGATACGACAAGGGACTTCTCGTCTCTTGCGCAAAGTCTGCCGTTTACTCTGTTGCATACGTGCTCGGGTATATCCTCTATACAGCAGCAGCTGCAACACGGGAATATCTTCGGCTCTACAACGTTGATGCTTAATATAATGGGGTCTACCGTTTCGATAACGGCTCTTGGCAAAGTGCTTGAACGGTTTGCGTCGCATATGTTGGTGTTGCAGAACGATGAAACGCCGGGCTCGCTCTTGAATACGCTTACGTTGCCCTCGCTTCCGAAAAGAACAACCTTCTTCTCTACTACCGCTATTCCCTCAAATTCCTGTATGTGTCCCTGCGATATGCACGCTTCGCATACTATTTTTACATATATTTTTATGTTGAGTTGATAAAACCCTCTGTTAAAGGGGACGTCAACGACGTCTATATATGCAGACACTATTTTTGCGCATTTGGCTCTTATTGCCGACGTGCGCTCGATTATTTCCTCGCCGAATTCCGTCAGATATACCTTGACATTTTCAAAGCAGTCTTTATCTCTGCAGGAGTCGAGAACTCTGTAAGTGTCTATGCATATGTTTTCCTTCGGATGAGGATTCGGACAAATTCTGTTATCCGGCATAGGTGTATTATACCTCCTGTGTTATTTGAAGAAACGATATAGTCGTCTTCTGTATTAGCATATGCCGATTTGCATAAAATGACATATTTATACCGCAAAATAAGAATTTATCTAAAAAAGACAAAAATCCGACAGATTTTATCTGTCGGATTTTTATAAGACCAATGAATTAAAGATATTTCTTTATGTTGTCGGTTGCATTTTCCGCGGGCATGGAAACCGTCATAACAAGGTTTACGCCGCATCTTGTCGAGAGTTCGTCTGCCTCCGTTACGAATTTATCGAATGCTAAAAGATCTCTGTCGCAGATTCTGAACGTTCCGTCAATAAAGAGGTCGGTTATATCGTGGTTGCTTGCAAGAAGTCCTGCGATAAAGCCGTAGAGAGACTGCGCGTCCTTTATAAGATATTCATCGGAGTTAATAAGTCTGCAGTTGTAGCTGAGGGTGAGCCTTAAATTGCTTCCCTTTTCAATGCAGACCACGGAACCCTTTGAACTCTCAAGAGCCGAATTTATCATCTCTATAAGAGTCTTGGTTTTGCCCGTGCCTTTTACGCCGATAATAATTTTCATCATATTCAATTCCTCCCGAAATATTATTTCTATCTAAATTATACATTAAAAAATATCAAAAATCAATACTAAAATCCAAAAATATTTAACAATACAGAAAAAAGAGCGAAACGCTCTTTTTCAGTTTATTAAAGTCTGTTTTTCAGTTTGCTGCCGAGTTCTTCATAACCCTCTTTAC
>CAMGRB010000164.1 GCA_946061315.1 uncultured Clostridia bacterium
CGGTTACTGCCACCGGCAAGGTGGAAATCCGGAGCATAAGGTCAGTCCCGGTCACGACAGAAAAACGAACGGAAAATCAAGCGGAATGGCAATAGCCGGACTTATACTCGGTATTTTCGGAATAGCCTCGGGAGTTCTCTCCATCTTCTCCAGCATAATTTTGAACAATGCGTTCCCGGAGCTTGAGTCTATATACAATTCCATGTTTGAAAGCCTGTACGGCGAAACCGGAGTATTTTAATTTTTAATAAAAAGACGCTTTTCACACGAAAAGCGTTTTTTTGTAATATTCGATAAATCCCGTGAATATGTTTTACTATGAAATTATACGGAAAAAAGGACGGGGATTTTGTATGAACATATACGAGGATATCGCAAAGAGGACTAACGGAGAGATATACCTTGGCGTCGTAGGACCTGTAAGAAGCGGTAAATCTACTTTTATTAAAAAGTTTATGGACAACGTCGTGCTTCCGAACATAACGTCGGAATACGACAGGGAGAGGGCAAAGGACGAAACGCCGCAGAGCGCGTCGGGCAAAACGGTAATGACGACGGAGCCGAAGTTTATACCCGACGAGGCGGTAAACGTAGCCATAGGCGCATCTAAAATGAAGGTGCGTCTGATAGACTGCGTCGGATATATGATAGACGGTGCAATAGGCAACGAGGAAAACGGAGAAACGAGAAAGGTGATGACCCCGTGGTCGAAAGAGCCCATGGAGTTTGAGGCGGCGGCGGAGTACGGCACGAAAAAGGTAATAACCGATCACTCAACGGTCGGCATAGTTGTAACCACCGACGGCACGGTAGGAGATATAGGAAGGGAAGCCTATATACCCGCCGAGGAGAGAATAGTGGCGGAGCTTAAAAATATAGGAAAGCCTTTTGTGATAGTCCTCAATTCCGCATCTCCCCACACAAAGAAAGCGCAGGAGATGGCACTTTCCATAGAGGAAAAGTACGATGCACCCGTTGCGCTCGTCAACGCGCTTGAACTCTCAACGGAGGATTTTGAAGGAATTATGAAATTGCTCCTCGGTCAGTTCGGCATCAACGAAATACGTTTTCGCCTGCCGAAATACCTCTCCTCACTTGATGACACTCATTGGTTAAAGCAGAGCATTTTATCCTCAATCGGCGAGGCTTCCTCCAGAATATCAAAGACGGACGACGCCGAGATTTGCTTAAACGTGCTCTCTCAAAACGAAAACGTATCGGAAAGACCCGAAATAGAGTACGACCTCGGGAACGGAACGGTTGATATAAAAGTAAAACTCCTCCCAGAACTTTACTATAAGATAATAAGCGAGATCTGCGGCATGGATATAAGCGATGACGAGGCGCTTTTCTCCAATATGAAGATGCTTGCCGAGAGTAAGCGTGAGTTTGATAAATTCACCTCCGCAATCGACGAAGTAAACCGCACGGGATACGGCATAGTCCTGCCCGACGTCGAGGATATGACGCTTGAGGAGCCCGAAATGGTGAAGCAGGCGGGAGCATACGGAGTAAAGCTCAAAGCCTCCGCACCGTCCATCCATATGATAAGAGCGTCCATTGAAACGGAGATAAAGCCAATCGTCGGCACGGCAGAGCAGTCACAGGAGATAGTAAAATATATGCTTGACGAGTTTGAGGACGATCCCAAAAAGATATGGGACTCCAATATGTTCGGTAAATCCCTTTATGAGCTTGTAAACGAGGGACTTCACGCAAAACTCGAACATATCTCACCCGAATCGAGAGTACGCCTCTCCGACGCCCTTTCGCGCGTTATCAACGAGGGTTCTAACGGACTTATCTGCATAATACTCTAAATTAAATAAAAATCAAATCGGGCGGATTTATATCCGCCCTTTTTTTATAAAATGAAACCTTGATTTTTTATTTTATCCACACTTATCGGCACTTTTTGAAAACTTGTCGAAAATATTTGATTTATCCCCTCTTTTATGATAGAATATATATCGGCAAGGAGGGGTGCGTATGAAAAAGGAAATGAAAATATTTATAATTGCAAACGTCGCCGTGGTTTTTGCGGTCGCTCTCTTTGCCGTATTTGCCTCGATAGCCATACACTACGGAGTTTATAAATGCGCTTTCTTTGAGGCTTTTCACCTCTACTGTCCCGGTTGCGGAGGAACGAGGGCGCTTTTTGCCCTCTTACGCCTCGATATTTTGTCGTCGCTTAAATACAATCCCGTTCTCATTTTGGGCATCATTGTCTACCTTTTTTACGACGTAAGAATATTTATGGCGATAAAAAGGGGCGAGGACGGCTATTTCAGAAATTGCAAATTCAGGCTTCTTATCGCCTACGGTATATTCATAATCGTACATTTCATCGTAAGAGATGCGCTCCTTCTGGGCTTCGGAATAGA
Source organism: uncultured Clostridia bacterium (assembly GCA_946061315.1). Taxonomy (GTDB): domain Bacteria; phylum Bacillota; class Clostridia; order Oscillospirales; family CAG-272; genus RGIG2000. Next base: position 2,385 of record CAMGRB010000164.1, read on the forward strand.
CTTGATCGGCGATATTTTGCCAAAGGGTTGACTTTTACCTGCCCGTATGATAAAATGGTGCGGTACAAGATTTTAAGCCAAGGAGATAGGTTATGAACGTATTCGATTTTGACGGAACGATATACGACGGCGATAGCGAAACCGATTTTTTCTTTTATTGCTTCTCGAAATACCCGAGAGTGAGAAAGCATATTTTCCCCTGCATGGGCTACGGCATTTTATACTTTTTGCATATTGTAAACAAAACGACCTTCAAGCAGAAGTTTTTGAGTTTTGTTAAATATATAGACGATATTGACGGCGCGGTTGAAAAGTTCTGGGAGAGCCACGAAAAGAAGATAAAAAAGTGGTATCTTGAAATGAAAACGCCAACCGACGTTATAATTTCCGCCTCTCCCGAATTTCTTTTGGAGCCGATATGCAAAAAGCTCGGCGCGGAGTGCCTGATGGCAACAAGGTCCGACAAGCACACGGGAGTTTTTGACGGTGTAAACTGTCACGGAGAGGAAAAGGTATTAAGATTTTACGAAAAATATCCGTACGGTGAGATAGACGAATTTTATTCTGACCGCTACTGCGACACCCCCCTTGCAAGACTTGCCAAAAAGGCGTATATCGTAAAGGGCGAAAAACTTTCCACTTGGAAAAAATACAAATAATAAAAAGCCGCGCAGTCGGCTTTTTCTTATTGAAAATAATAAAGATATGTGATAAAATTTTATTGTAAAAACAGTACGGAGGGATTTATATGCCGAAATTGACAGTTTGTATAGGAAGCTCATGTTATCTTAAAGGGGCGGACAAGGTTATAGAAGAAATAAGAAAACTCATAGACGAGCACGATCTCAAGGGAAAGCTTGAGTTCTGTGGCAGTTTTTGCATGGGGGAATGCGGAAACGACGGTGTCAACGTAACGCTTGACGGAGTGCATTATTCCATAAAGCCCGAGGAAGTGACGGAATTTTTTAAAAAAGAAGTTCTCAAAAAATGCGAGGAGGGTGACCTGAAATGATAAACTATCTTGATTTCAAAAACGCAAGATGCAAGGACTGCTATAAGTGCCTTCGTGAATGTCCCGTAAAATCGATAAGATTTGAAAATCACCAGGCGAGGATAATAGAAAACAGGTGCATACTTTGCGGAAAATGCACGCTTGTTTGTCCGCAGGACGCAAAAAAAGTACATAGCGAGGCAGACGACGTAAAGTCGCTTATAAATTCGGGTGAAAAGGTTATAGCCAGCGTTGCGCCGTCATTTATATCGAGCTTTAAGACGGACGATTTTGCGTCTATGAGAAACGCGCTTAAAAAGCTCGGCTTTTACGACGCAGACGAAACCTCGATAGGCGCCAGGGCGGTGACGGAGGAATATAAAAAACTTCTCGATACGGGAGATTTTGAAAATTTCATAACCTCGGCTTGTCCAGCGGTCAACAGAATGATACAGCTTTATTACCCCGAGGCGCTTAAATATCTTGCGCCCGTTGATACACCTATGATAGCACACGCAAAGATACTTAAAAAGGAGCACCCCGAGTGCAAGGTGGTATTCATAGGTCTGTGTCAGATTGTCAAAAATCTAAACGAGAATTTGAATAATGAAGTCTCTCAGGCAACA
>CAMGRB010000165.1 GCA_946061315.1 uncultured Clostridia bacterium
GTGGGACATTACCATATGCATATTTTCCCAAGATACATAGAAGATGGATTCGGTTATAAAAAGGCTTCTTAACGGAGGTACGTATGAAGAAAAAAATATTCGGTAAGGTATTGCTTATTTTGGCGGTTGCAGTGCTTGCCATCTTTGCAGTTTCGTGCGGGGAAAAAAGCCGCGGTACCGTCGAGCTCATAAACATCGACTACAAAAATATGACCTACGTCGGCAATTCCTTAAAGGATTTCAGCCTTCTCTTTGACGAGCAGTCCGAGGCGAAGGACCCCATGTCGGGAAACGGCGGTATGCCGTCTGAAACGGTTACGGTCTACGATGCCGACTCCGACGGAGATATAGACGAGAGCGACCTTGAAGCCGTCTTTGACGTAACGGTAGACCTTAAATGCGTTCACTACGTTGACTGCATATACGTCTACTACAAAACGGACGGAAAATCACTCACCGTCGAGGCTGGTACTCCGTTTAAGTACGAGTTTTCGCAAACCGCCACGGGCGAAAAGTTCAAGTGGAGCAAAATTGACATAAAAGGCGATTACAGATACGTAAATCTCAAATTCAAAAACGGTCAGGCGCCTACCGAGGTCCTTTTCTACGGATATAAGGTCGGCGAGTACGACGAGGTAAACACCGAGCCTCATACGAGCAAGACGTTTTCGTACTTCCTCGGCATAAACGGCAACAGAGCCGACAAGCTCCCGGAGTTAAGGTGCGCAAACTACTTCCGCGATTATTTTACGTGGACGTGGGCGTACAACAAGTCAGCTTACCCCGATGCGGGAACGAATTTTCTGATGACCAGCTCGAATTATTACGACCTTTTCTACGATATGCTCAATATGGCGGAAATGAAGACGGTTCCCTGCCTTATGTACACGTCGGAGGAGGTTTCCCCCGCGCTTAAAGACTCCGATAAGTATTCTCCCGCGTCTTACGTTATGTACGGAGAGTTCGTTCATCAGTTTGCACGCAGGTTTGGCTTCAATCCTGACACGACCGTGAACGATATTTTCCTCGAGCTCGGCTCACAGGACGAATACAACAAGGATTTTATAAAATGGATAGAGATAGGTAACGAGCCGAACGGCGAGGGCAACAACGGATACAACCCGTATCAGCTGGCGGCACTTACCTCGTGCGCGTATGACGGACACAATTCCACGGTTACCGCGCCCGACGGCAGCGGAGTGGGAATAAAGACCGCCGCCCCGAACGTAAAGGTTTCCATGGCGGGACTTGCCGGAATAAACAAGAGATACATAGAATCAATGGTGTTCTGGCTTGAAAACAACCGCACCGACGGCACTATCGGTATAAGCGCTTTCAACGTTCACACCTATTGCAGAAAGCAGATAACGTATAACGGCTACTCCGTTTACACGGGTGTGTGCCCCGAGATAGGCAACATAGTAAGCGACGAGTTAAAAGACCTTATAGATTACAGAAACAAATACTATCCCGATATCGAGATATGGGTATCCGAGTTCGGTTGGGACACTAACCAGAGCTATGAAACGGAAAACGCCGCGCACGCATACGGTCCCTACACGGGCAGACAGGTGCAGGCTATGTGGCTTGTCCGCTCTTACTTTATGTTCGCCGGGGCGGGAGTTGACCGCGCGGCAATGTATATGTGCAAGGACACGGTAAGCGAGGAGGTCGGCGGTAAATACGGAACGTGCGGAGTTATGACCATAGACGGAAAATACAAGGATTCCTACTATTATATTTATACCCTCAAAAACACGATGAGCGATATGTATTTTGCCGAGATCATCGATTCAGGCAACGAGGACGTATGGATATACAGGTTTGAAAACGGAGAGGGTAAATCCTGCTATGCCGTATGGTGTCCCACTATGGACAACGTAAGATTCGACAATTTCAAGCTCAACGTAAACGGACAGAGCGCAACCCTCGTTGAGTTCAAAAACGAAGAAAAAAGCGGAGTTTCCTCAACGCTTGAGGTAAAGGACGGCGCCGTTTCCGTAAACGTGAGCGAGTGCCCGATACTCGTATTCGTAAAATAATTTCAAGGAGTTTTATTATGAAAAAGCCCGAAAAAATCAGAATCACCCCCGATATGATAATAAACGATATGGGTCTTGAAAACGTCGCCAACTTCTTTTGCGAGTTCGATACCGACGGAGATCCTCTCTACGGTGTGGAGGGTGAGATACCGAAGGTACACCCGAGATACGACCATTGGTGGATAGGTCAGACGGACCTTTCGTTCACCGTTGACCTCGGCGGAGTTTACCGCATCACCGATATTTATATCTACAACAATTACGGCTCGCACCCCGCAACCGTACGTATGGGAACGCCTTTTAAGTGGGAGCTTGACAAAATCATAACTCCCGAGGGGCAAAAATGGTGCAATTTCAAGATTGATTTTGACACGCAGTTTATAAACTTTACCTTTAACAACAATATAGCTCCGAGTGAGATGCTTCTCTACGGCTACAAGGTCAAAAATATCGCGCGTGAAGTGCCCGAAAAGAAGCAACACGCAAAAACGAAGCTTGGCGAGTTTGTCGGTATGAACGCATTTATCAACGACGCGGACGATATAAACAGAGCCGTCAATTACATAAGAGAATATCACCCGTGGCTCTGGACGACGTTTCCCGACGGAGAAAACACGACCATTGCCGTTAACCCGAGTATAAACAAAGCGTGGGATTTTGACGACTACTACGGCAGACTTCATAAATACGGAATAAACGTATGCCCCGTCATATCCTCGCACAACAAGCGCTCCCCGAAGGACGGCACGCACCCCTCGACAGACCCCGCAAACTATATGAGCTTTGCAAAGATGCTCTTTCAGTACGTCGCGCGTTACGGAAGCAACAAGGATATAGACCCCTCGCTTATACAGGTGGCAGATGATCAGGAAAAGAAAATAGGTCTTGGATATCTCTCGTCGATAGAGCCTCTTAACGAGCCTGACGGAACCTGGTCGGGCAGGGAGCAATACTTCTCTCCCTTTGAGCTTGCCGCATTTTTAAGTATCTGCTACGACGGGCATTGCGGTACTTACAAAAACGTCGGCGTAAAGCAGGCGGACCCGAATATGAAAATGTCAATGTCGGGCGGCGCAGGACTTAATATGAACTACTTAAAAGCCATAGAGTTCTGGGCAAAATACAACCGTGCCGACGGAAAGCTCCCGTTTGATGCAATAAACGCCCACCGCTACTGCGGAAAATCCGTTGACAAGGCTGGATTTATAAAGCACGTCGATATCAACATAGAGGACAGAGGCGACGTCGGAGAAAAAGTATTTGTGGGAGTCAGCCCCGAGGAAGGCGATATAATAGGCGCATTTGACGAAATATTCGATTGGCGCGACAGATACCACCCCGAGCTTGAGGCTTGGCTTACCGAGTTTGGCTGGGACACCAACCAGGACTTCAAAACCTCGACTTCGGCTCACGCATATGCCGAATATACGGGCAGACAGGTACAGGCTATGTGGCTCGTGCGGGAATATCTGCTTTTAAGCTCCATAGGTCTTGAAAGAGCCGCTATGTATATGTCGCGTGACTGCGGTCCCGAGGAAACGGCAATCGGCAAATACGGCTCGTCCGGTCTTGTGCGCTTCCCTATCGAGATAAGCGCAAACAACGTTATTCAGGGTAACAAAAAGGACTCCTTCTACTACGTTTATTCTCTTAAAGAAATTCTCGGAAATACCACGTTTGACTGCGAGATAGAATCGCTTAACGAATACGTCAAGGTGTTTAAGTACGTAACGGACGACAAAAAAGCAAGATACGCCGTATGGTGCACAACCTCCGACGGAACGAAGGTGCCGGGATATAAGCTTAAAGTGGGAGAGGGCAACTTCATCCTTGCCGAGCTTGCAAACGAGCACTACAACGGCAAGCGCTCCGACCTTGAAAACAAGGACGGCTACGTAACCGTCAACGTTTCCGAAAATCCGATTTTCGTAATTGAAAAATAAAGAACTCAAAG
>CAMGRB010000166.1 GCA_946061315.1 uncultured Clostridia bacterium
ACGATGAGGACGATGATCGCCAGTGCGCCGAGAACCATCAGAACGGTGACCCACCTCACCCGCCGCATACGCCTCGGAGTGTATGTAGGAAATTTCCTTCAATTTAAGCGAGCCCTCACAGCAAAGAGAGTGATCCTGACCTCTGCCTATAAAGAAAAGATTGTTTATATTTGAATTAAGCGAGGCTAATTTCTGCATTTTCTCCGTGTATGAAAACGTCTTTTCTATATACTCGGGCAAAGATGAAAAAGCGTTGAATATCGACACAGCCTCGTCTGTATTTATAGTTTTCCTGTCGTTAGCCAGCCTCAAAGCGAGTAGATACAAAACGGCAACCTGCGCCGTATATGCCTTTGTCGTTGCGACGGCGATTTCGGGTCCTGCCCACGTGTAAATTACGTGGTCCGCCTCACGTGCTATCGAGGAGCCGACAACGTTTACTATCGCATAAGTGGGTATTCCTTTCTTTTTTGCAAGCCGCAAAGACGAAAGAGAATCTGCCGTTTCACCCGACTGCGATATTATAATTACGACACTCCCCTCCTCGAAAATGGGGTTGCAGTATCGAAATTCTGACGCTATATATACGTCAACGGGTATCCTTGCAAGGCGCTCTATCGCATTTTTGCCGAGCAGACCCGCGTGCATAGCGCTTCCGCAAGCGACTATCTTTATCCTTTTTATAGAGGAAGTGTCGATAATTTCGTCTTTTAAGATGCCTTCTATCGAGTTTATCATACGCGGCTCAACCGTAGCTTTTATCGTTTTCGGTTGCTCGTGGATCTCTTTAAGCATAAAATGCTCGTATCCACCCTTTTCGGCAGACTCTATATCCCACTCTGCCGTCTGCACCTCTTTTGTTACGGGGAGACCGTCAAAATTGCAAACTTTTATTTCGTCCTTTGATATTTCTGCAATTTCGCCCTCCTCGATAAGATAGTAATTTCTCGTTCTTCCGAGGATGGCCGGTATATCCGACGCTATATAATTTTCGCCGTCGCCTATGCCGACAATAAGCGGAGAGTCACACCTTGTCGCATATATTTTGTCGGGCACGTCATCAAAAATGATGCCCAGAGCATAAGAGCCCTTTATTCTTCCGCAAGCGTAGGCTATCGCGCTTATCGGGTCGTCAAGATAATATTTGTTTATAAGATGCGCAACCACCTCGGTATCGGTTTCCGAGGAAAACTCCTCCCCGAGATTTGTAAGAGAAGAACGAAGCTGTGCGTAATTTTCTATTATTCCGTTATGTACGACGGTGACCTTTCCGTACCTGTGAGGATGAGAATTTATATCAGACGGCGCACCGTGTGTCGCCCATCTTGTATGACCTATTCCGACCTTGCCGTCTATTCCGCCCTCATTTTTAATCTTTTCCGCAAGGGATGAGAGCCTGCCCTTTGATTTCTTTACAACGATGCCGTCTTTTCCCGATATGCAAACTCCCGCAGAGTCATATCCTCTGTATTCGAGCTTTGAAAGACCGTCAAGCAAAACAGGCACCGCTTCACTGTTGCCTGCGTAACCAACTATTCCACACATATTTTATTCCTTTCGTTACGGGAGCCTTTTTGAATTTACAGATACGTTCCTGTCAGTTTTCAAATCAAGGAGAAAAAAGGCAGCCCAAAAGACTTCCCGAAGTCTGATTTTATTTTATGTGCTTTTCGGCTCTTTGTTATCCGATTACCCGGACTTTTTAAGTCGAAATATCGCCTGCACAAAACGGAAGGCATCCGCCGAATCTTTCGATAAACCTTCTCCTCGTCAACCACGTGTGGATTTTGGTCCGGGCGCTTGCTATCTCCATAGCCACGGTGCGTCAAAAGTAAGTCCTCCAGGTTACTTAGACATCAATATTATAAACTATACGATTGTGATTTGTCAATATGTAAAATAATGAAAGCAAAATAAAAAATAATATTGATATTGGCGCGCGTTTATGATAAAATGTGATAAACGAAATTTTCCGGAGGAACTTTTATGACAGAAAAGGTTGCAATACTCGATTGCGGTGGACAGTACACTAAGGTTATAGACCGCAAGGTGAGGGAGCTTGGCGTATATACGGACATATTTCCACTCGGAGTAGATCCCGACAAAATAAAGGACCATAACGCCATAATATTAAGCGGAGGCCCGTCAAGCGTATGGAGTGACGGAGCGCCGAAATACGACAAGAGGATATTTTCTCTCGGCAAGCCGATGCTCGGCATATGCTACGGTATGCAGCTGATAAACGAGTGCTTCGGAGGAGTAGTAAAGCCTGGAGTAAAGACCGAATACGGTCAGATACTCATAGATATAGACAATACCTGCCCCGTATTTGACGGCCTTTCGGACAAGGAACACGTTCTTATGTCCCACGGAGATGCGGTTGCCAAGGTTGCAGACGGCTTTAAGGTCGTCGCTTCTACCGAGGGAGTCGTTGCGGGAATATGGAATGGTGAAAAGAAGATAATAGGCGTTCAGTTTCACCCCGAGGTCGAGCCGACGGTAAACGGAATGAAGATATTTGAAAACTTTCTTCGCAAGGTATGCGCCTTGAAAGAGGTATATGCTCTTGAGGACAGAATTGAAACGTCGGTAAAAATGATAAGAGAGCGTGTCGGAGAAAACGGCAAGGTCGTCGTTCTGGTATCCGGTGGCGTTGACTCTGCAGTTACGGCGGCGCTCCTTGCAAAGGCGCTCCGTCCCGACCAGGTTTACGGTATTCATATCGACCACGGTATGATGAGAAAGAACGAGAGCGACCTTATATGCGCAAATCTAGCAAAGCTCGGGCTTGTAAATATGCAAAGGATAAACGCCGAGGACGAGTTTTTCAACACCCCCCTAACCATTGACGGAGTAGAGTATCAGCCGCTTTGTCAGACCTGTGAGCCGGAGAAGAAAAGAGCGATAATAGGTCATATGTTCTTCGTTGTCACCGAGGAGGCGGCAAAGAAATTAAATCTCGATTTTGATACTGCATTTTTAGCGCAAGGCACGCTTCGCCCCGACCTTATAGAATCGGGCAACCCGGACGTGAGCGGATATGCAAACAAGATAAAGACGCACCATAACGACGTTGGCATAATAAGAACCTTGAGAGATAAAGGGCACGTCATAGAAACCAACTGGGATTGGCACAAGGACGAGGTAAGGCAGGTTGCAAGGATGCTCGGTCTTGACGAGGAGATAGCTTCCCGTCAGCCGTTTCCGGGACCGGGGCTTGGCGTCCGTATGATATGCACGGACTATATAGGCACCTTTGAGGATACCGACAAGGTAAACAAGCTTGACGAGGTGGTATCGGGCTATCCGTACGACAGCGACATAGCGCCCATCCGTTCGGTAGGCGTTCAGGGCGATAACCGTTCGTACAGGAGTATGGCTATACTCTATAATAACGTAAAGGGCAAGGACGCTCTTGATTGCGACTTTGAAAATCTTTATTCGCTTGCAAAGCTCATTCCGAACAAGCTTGACTATATAAACAGAGTCACCTACTGTACCAACAAGAACGAAATGCAGGGAGCAACCTTTTGCACTCCGATGCACATAAACCACGAAAACGCCGAGCTTTTAAGAGAGCTTGACGCCATAGTCACAAAGCACTTGATGAACAAAAAGACTGCTCAATGCTTCGCCGTTTTGTTGCCCATCTCCTGCGACGAGGGCAAGCACTTCTCGGTAGCGATGAGAGCCGTGTGCACAAGCGACTTTATGACCGCGCGCAGCGCAATGCCGGGTGTCGATTTCCCGATAGAAGAACTTAAAGCGGCAACCAAAGAGATAATGGATAACTTCGGAGATAAAATATCTCTCGTCCTCTACGACGTAACGGGCAAGCCCCCCGCCACCGTCGAGTGGGAATAATTTGAAAAAGCCGAAAAACCCAGTGTTTACAATGCTTTTCAGACTTCGCCCACTCTCTCTGATAAGGTTTTGATATCATCTGCAATCCATTATGCACGGAACCATGTCTATGGTGATTGCGATTCTGC
>CAMGRB010000167.1 GCA_946061315.1 uncultured Clostridia bacterium
ACTGCGTAATATTGCGTATAAAAAGTATATATTATAAAAATATAGGGAATTTGGAGTGAGAAGTTTATGGTCAAAGAACAAAAACTCGGCAAAAACACAAGATGGAGTTTTGCAAAGATTGACGAGCTTTGCGAGATGCCTAACCTCATTGACGTTCAGAAGAAATCTTTTGAGTGGTTTCTTAACAAGGGTATCAACGAGGTATTGCACGACGTATCTCCCATCACAGACCACTCGGAGAATCTTTTCATCGATTTCGTAGGATATACGCTCGATGTCAATAATCCGAACTATCCGGTCGAGGAATGTAAGATAAGGGACGTCAACTATGCGGCTCCGTTAAGAGTTACCGTGCGCCTTTCCAACAAGCTTACGGGCGAGGTTAAGGAAAACGAGGTCTTTATGGGCGATTTCCCGCTTATGACGGACAACGGTACCTTCGTTATAAACGGCGCGGAGAGAGTCGTCGTATCGCAGATAGTCCGTTCACCCGGAATGTACTATGACTACGAGATAGACAAGACGGGTATCCATAACTATACCGCTCAGGTGATTCCTTACCGCGGAGCGTGGCTCGAGTATGAAACCGATGCGTCGAACGCTTTCTACGTTCATATAGACAAGAACAGAAAAATGCCCGTAACTATCCTTATCCGTGCACTCGGTATCGAGAGCGCAGAGGATATCAAGGATATGTTCGGCTCAAAGTTTATGACTCCCACTCTTGAAAAGGACGAGTGTGAGCGTCTTGCCATCGAAAACGGAACGAGCATTATGGATGAGGCTCTCAAGGAGATCTATAAAAGACACCGCCCGGGCGAGCCTGCAATAGTAGAGAGTGCAAAACAGCTTATACACAATTTCTTCTTTGACGGAAAGAGATACGACCTTTATCCCGTAGGACGTTATAAGTTCAACGAGAAGCTTGCCATAAGCAAGCGCGTTGTCGGTCTTGTGCTTTCAAGACCCGTTGTAAGTCCTCTTACCGGCGAGATAATTTGCGATGCCGGCAAGGTAATGACCAAGGAGGACGCAAAGGCTATTGATGAAAATTGCGTCAACGAGGTTTACGTAAATGTTCTCGATAAAGAAACGAATGAAACCGTAGAGCTTAAAATCTTCGGCAACGGAACGGTAGACCCGAAGTATCTTCTCGGCGAGGGTTGGAGAGATGGGCTTGAGGACTACGGAGTAAGCGAAAAGCTCAATTTTGAAAAGCTCCAGCAGATAATAGAAGATTGCGGCGGCGACAAAGAGGCAATAAGAGAAACCATAAAGCGTTCCGTTGAAGAGCTTTGCCCGAAGCACATCACGAAAGAGGATATTCTTGCGTCGATAGCATACCTTATCGGGCTTGAATACAAGATAGGTACAAAGGACGATATAGACCATCTCGGCAACAGACGTCTGCGCTGCGTCGGCGAACTTTTGCAGAACCAGCTCCGCATCGGTATGTCGAGAATGGAGAAGATCGTCAGAGAGAGAATGAACGCACAGGATTCCGAGGAGCTCGCTCCGAAGAACCTTATAAACATAAGACCGGTTGTAACCGCCATAAGAGAGTTTTTCGGCTCGTCACCGCTTTCTCAGTTTATGGACCAGAACAACCCCTTGGCAGAGCTTACGCATAAGCGCCGTATATCCGCACTCGGTCCCGGCGGTTTGTCGAGGGACAGGGCGGCTTTCGAGGTGCGTGACGTACACTATACCCACTACGGAAGAATGTGCCCCGTTGAAACGCCTGAAGGACCTAACATAGGTCTTATATCCTATCTTGCAACCTATGCAAAGATAGACGATTACGGATTTATCGAGGCTCCGTACCGTAAGATAGTTGACGGCGTCGTTACCGACGAGGTCGTATATATGACCGCCGATGAAGAAGACGGTCACGTCATAGCTCAGGCATACGAGGAGCTTGACGAAAATAACAGATTCGTAAAGAGCAAAATAATCGTCCGTGACAAGAACGAAATACTCGAGGTAGATTCGAGCAAGGCGGACTATATGGACGTATCTCCCAAAATGGTTGTATCCGTAGCCACCGCTATGATACCGTTTATCGAAAACGACGACAACGCCCGTGCACTCATGGGCTCCAACATGCAGAAGCAGGCAGTGCCGCTTCTCACGTCGGATTCTCCTATCGTCGGAACGGGTATGGAATACAAGGCAGCCGTCGATTCAGGCGTCGTCGTTGTAGCCAAGGAAAGCGGTACGGTTGAAAAGGTAGATGCAAGAAAGATCGTTATAAGAACCGACAGCGGTGCAAAGCAGACCTACGACCTTATCAAATTCAAGAGATCCAACCAGAGCACCTGCGTAAATCAGAAGCCTATCGTTAAATTCGGCGAGAGAGTGGAAAAGGGCGACGTCATAGCAGACGGTCCCGCAACCTGCAACGGAGAAATCTCCCTCGGTAAGAACGCGCTTATCGGCTTTATGACGTGGGAAGGTTACAACTACGAGGACGCAGTCCTTCTTAACGAGAGGCTCGTTCGCGACGACGTTTACACCTCCATTCACATAGAGGAGTATTCGCAGGAAGCAAGAGATACCAAGCTCGGACCGGAGGAAATAACGAGAGAGATACCCAATGTCGGCGAGGACGCACTCAAAAACCTCGACGAGAACGGTATTATAAGAATCGGAACCGAGGTAAAGGCTCACGATATATTGGTAGGTAAGGTAACCCCCAAGGGCGAAACCGAGCTCACGGCAGAGGAAAGACTTCTTCGTGCCATATTCGGTGAAAAGTCGAGGGACGTAAGAGATACCTCGTTAAGACTCCACAACGGAGAAAACGGCATTGTTGTCGACGTAAAGTGCTTCTCCCGTGAGAACAAGGATGAGCTTGCTCCCGGCGTAAACAAAGAAATAAAGGTTTACGTAGCACAAAAGAGAAAGATCTCCGTTGGAGATAAGATGGCAGGACGCCACGGAAACAAGGGTGTCGTTTCAAGAATACTTCCGCCCGAGGATATGCCTTTCTTGGCAGACGGAACACCGCTTGATATAGTTCTTAACCCCCTCGGCGTTCCTTCACGTATGAATATAGGTCAGGTTCTTGAGGTGCACCTCGGAATTGCGGCAAAGAAGCTCGGATGGAAGATAATGACCCCCGTATTTGACGGAGCAAAGGAAAAAGATATATTCGAGTATTTAAGAAAAGCGGGACTCTGGAGAGACGTGTTGCCGAACGAGAACACGGACGGAAAAGAGCTTTTCGAGGAAGTCGTAAGAGAGGACGGCAAGAAGGATATACAGAGGCTTGACGAGGCTACGAGAAATAACCCCGAAGCATTGAAGGAGCTCCTCAAAGAAGGCAAGCTTAAAATATGCGATGGAAAGACGATACTTTACGACGGACGTACGGGCGTACCGTTCGATAACCCCGTAACCGTAGGAATAATGTATTATCTCAAGCTTCATCACCTTGTTGATGATAAGATCCACGCACGTTCGACAGGACCGTACTCGCTCGTTACACAGCAGCCTCTCGGAGGAAAAGCGCAGTTCGGCGGTCAGCGTTTCGGAGAGATGGAGGTTTGGGCACTTGAAGCATACGGTGCGGCATACACCCTCCAGGAAATACTCACCGTAAAGAGTGACGACGTGGTAGGAAGAACCAAAGCATTTGAGGCGATAGTCAAGGGACAGAATATCCCGACTCCGGGCGTTCCCGAATCGTTCAAGGTCCTTGTGAAAGAGCTTCAGGCGCTTGCGCTTGACGTTAAAGTCCTTGACAAGAACGGCGAGGAAATAGAGCTTTCAAATCTCGGAGAGGAAGAGCTTGAGCCTATGAACATCGTTGCACCCGCGGCAGACCAGATGACCGAGGAAGAAGCAAAGAGATTCAGGGAAGAAGAACAGCAAAACGAATATGAGGTGTGCATGATTGCAACACCTTCGGGAACGCTGTTAGCGCCGTAGCAGTTAACCTT
>CAMGRB010000168.1 GCA_946061315.1 uncultured Clostridia bacterium
GGGTTTATCGTATCTTTGTTATCGTTTACGTACTGTTCAAGTCCGAATGAGCCGGAGGCGACCGACACGAGCGACACCATTCTGTTACCTCTGTTTATATCGAGTACCTTTGCTATTGGTCCTAACTCGTGCGTGGGATAGTTTTCACAGTTGCGCCCGAGATAGTTGCGGAGCCTGTAATGGCGGTTCTCCTTGCCGTGAGTTACCTCGTTTCTCAAATCGTGCGCATAGGCACCGTGACAATGGACTATTTTGCCGAGCATACCCCGTCTTACCATTGCGGTGGCAAGCAGCTCCTCGCGGTTATAGCAACAGTTTTCGAGGAACATAAACGGAACCCTCGTGTCCTCCCACGTCTTAACAAGGTCGAAGCAGTCATCTACGGAATAAGCGCCGCCCACTTCAAGCGCGACCGCCTTGCCCGCTCTCATTGCGTCAACGGCTATCGGTATATGTAGCTCCCAATCGGTAGCGATGATAACTGCGTCAACGTCGCTTTTTGAAAGTACCTCTTTATAATCCGTCGTGCCAAACGGCAAAACGCCCTTTTTCTCTTTTACAAACCGAGCCTTTTCCTCTACCCTATCGTCGTATTTGTCGCAAACCGCGGTTATATTTACGTCCTCAAAATCGATGATAGTTCCCATAAGACCGCCACCGCGGCAACCGAGCCCTATAAAAGCGACGTTTACTTTTTCCATAGATATTTTTACCCTCCGAAAAGTTATTTCTCATACATTTTAACACCCCATACCTTATTTTTCAAGTGTTTTATCAAAACTATTGACAAACCAATACAATAATGATAAAATTATAGTGTATGTTAGCAAAGGAGGGATCGCATATGAAAAAAATAGTTGCGGCAATGCTTCTTCTGCTCTCGCTCTTTCTCGTGTCCTGCGATATAGGTGCGGAGCTTGAATCGTATTCGGATCAGCTTATGTCACAGGTTTCGGATGCGGCAGGCAGTTTTTTGAAGGAGGCATCCCCCGCGTCTGGCGAAGCGTCTGCTGCGGAGAGTGCAGAGTAAGCTCTGAAAAGGTTACTGTAATAAAAAATTATAACATAAATCGAAAGGAATTTAACTATGGGACTTATTAAGGCTATTGCAGGCGCCATAGGCGGCGGACTTGCAGATCAATGGCTCGAGGTGCTCGAGGCGGACAATATGAGCGATACCACCGTGTTTACAAGCGGTGTAACGGTCCGCAAAAACGACAAAAGATCCTCGAACAGAAAAGGAACGGAGGACTTTATAAGCGACGGCTCGATAGTCCACGTTTACGACAACCAGTTTATGCTCCTCGTTGACGGAGGAAAGGTAGTTGACTACACCGCGGAGCCCGGCTACTACAAGGTGGACTCAAAGTCTGCGCCCTCTCTCTTCAACGGTCAGTTCGGCGCAACTCTCGGCGAGATGTTCTCAAGGATAAAATACGGCGGAGTTCCCTCGGCTAAACAGAAGGTATATTTCATAAACACCCAGGAAATAAAGGGCATAAAGTTCGGCACGAGGACGCCCGTCAACTATT
Source organism: uncultured Clostridia bacterium (assembly GCA_946061315.1). GTDB lineage: Bacteria > Bacillota > Clostridia > Oscillospirales > CAG-272 > RGIG2000. Next base: position 1,533 of record CAMGRB010000168.1, read on the forward strand.
TTGACAACTTCTACAATGCGGAGCTGTTTTTGCGTGCGTTCGGTACATACTCGATAAAGATAGTAAACCCGCTTAAGTTCTATGCGGAGGTCGTTTCAAGGAACGCATCGAGAGTTGACATAAACGATATAAACGAGCAGTATCTCTCCGAGTTTATGGAGGCGCTCTCCGCCGCCATGAACCAGCTCTCCGCTGACAATATAAGAATTTCGCACGTCGTTTCAAAATCCCGTGAGCTCTCAAAGTATATGGCAACGGAGCTTGACGAGAGCTGGCGTGAGATGCGCGGTATGGAAATTCAGGCGGTCGGAATTGCGTCGGTTTCCTACGACGAAGAATCGAAAAAGCTTATCAATATGCGTAACCAGGGCGCTATGCTCGGCGATCCTACCGTAAGGGAAGGATACGTACAGGGTGCGGTTGCAAGAGGTATGGAAGCGGCAGGCTCCAACGCCAACGGAAGTGCAACGGCATTTATGGGCATGGGCATGGGCATGGGTGCAACAGGCAACTTTATGCAGGCGGCAAGTGCTACCAATGCGGCACAGATGCAAGCTCAGGCTCAGGCAAAGGCGCAAGCAGAAAAAGAACAGGCGGCGGCAAATACGTGGACTTGTTCCTGCGGTAAAGCAAACACGGGCAAATTCTGCTCCGACTGCGGTGCAAAGAAGCCCGAGGTAAGCGGCTGGACTTGCTCTTGCGGCAAAGTAAATACCGGTAAATTCTGCTCCGAGTGCGGCGCTAAAAAGCCCGAGAGCTCCGAGTGGTTCTGCCCCGATTGCGGAACGAAGAACACGGGCAAATTCTGCTCGGGCTGCGGCAAACCCAAAGCGTAAAATATAACAGTCTTATGAAAGGGCTTTCGCAAAGAAATTTGCGGAAGCCCAAAAACAATAAATGAACACAGGAGAATTTCAAATTGAGCGCGACAACCGTTACATATCAGTGCCCCAACTGCGGGGCGGGGCTTATGTTCGACCCCGAAAAGCAGGTTTTTAAGTGTGAATTTTGCCTCTCGGAATTTACCGAGAGCGAGCTTGAACAGACAGACGCTCATCAGAATGCCGTAAATGCGCAGGCGCAGGCAGATGAATTTTGCGGACATATGAACACGTATATGTGTCCGAGCTGCGGCGCGGAGGTCATAGCCGATGAAAATACGGCGGCGGATTTCTGTTATTACTGTCACAACCCGATAGTTCTCTCGGGACGTCTGACGGGCGAAATACAGCCCACCAAGATAATTCCTTTCAAGTACGACAAGGAAGCGGCAAAGGAAAAATTTCTTGCTTTTGCAAAGAAGAAATGGTTTGTACCGAAAGATTTTACCTATCCCGAGCAGATAGAGAAAATATCCGGCGTTTATTTTCCGTTCTGGGTAACCGACGTCGACACCGACTCGCAGATAAACGCACGTGGAATAAAGGTGCGCACCTGGACGTCGGGAAATTACCATTACACCGAGGAGTCGATATTCAGCGTTTTCCGCAGAGGAAACATTCATTTTGAGGATATAGTAAACTCGGCTCTTACCGACGTTGACAAAAAGATGGTCGAGGGTGTTCTCCCTTATCCTCCCGAGGCTCATCAGGACTTCTCTATGGCGTACCTGTCCGGCTTTACGGCAAAAAAGCGCAACATAGAAAGAGAAGCTCTTACCGATTCCGTGCGTGAGAGAATAGACAGATATTCCGAAACGCTCCTTAAAAGTACGGCGCCCGGATACACCTCGCTAAACGTAACCGACAGAAACGTACAGGTTAAAAAGAGCCATTGGGACTACTCACTCATGCCCATATGGATTCTTACGTATAAGAACAAAAAGGGCAAGGTCTATACCTATGCAATGAACGGCCATACGGGCAAGGTTTACGGAGAGCTACCCATATCGAAATGGAAGCTTACTCTCGGTGCCATAATCGCCTCGCTCCTGCTTGCCCCTATTATTGCACTTATTATAGCGGGGGTGGCGATATTATGAAAAAGTTAATGACGTTTTTATTCACTCTTATTTGCTCCTTTACGTTTTCACCGTTTATATTCGCATCAGGCGCAGACGGAGAGCCGAACAAGGTTCTGATAACGGTGATTATCGGATTAGTTGCGGCGGTTGTGGTTGCCGCGGTATTCGTTGTAGTCGTTATACTCAAATACAAGATGAAGATCGGGCAGACGAATTATCCGCTCGATAAGTTCGCCCGTCTGGACATTACGGGCTCGAGCGACAGGCTCATCAAAACAAATATAACGAAGACTGAAATAAGAACAAACAGCAATTCTAAAAAATAAAAATTTTTCTTCCATTTGCGTATCAAAAGGGAGAAAAGCGGTATAAAATTACGGCATCTTAAATCGGAGTGTTAAAATGGGCGAGCGTGCAGAAAAAGCAAAGGAATTATTTATGAGTGG
>CAMGRB010000169.1 GCA_946061315.1 uncultured Clostridia bacterium
CTATAGCTGTGGATGTGATCTGCATATGAAGGTTGGTGCTTCCATTGTTTCCTGCCGTAGAGGTGGTAACAGTGCAACATTTGAATCATTGAATCAGTTTTTTGGTATCAGTGGCATGCCGACGGTACCAAGTACATACTGGAATGATGTGCATGGATATACAGGTGAAGATGTATATACAGATGAAGAAGGTGCACAGACAATCCGTAATATGGCTGAAAACATGGTATTCATGATGCAGTGTATCCAGGATGGAAAGGAAAAGCATGGGAAGCCTGTCATGACACGCAAAGGCTTTACCAACTTTATCAGGTAAACGTATGGAAAAAAGAAGACTTGGAAAGACAGATCTGTCTGTAAATCCGGTTGGACTTGGATGTATGGGATTTTCTCATGCAAGCGGAGATCCAACTCCGGAAAAACAGGCTGTTGAAACAATCCGTAAGGCGATTGACTATGGCTATGATTTTCTTGATACAGCGGAATGCTATACAGGTGTGTATCCGGATGGCAGTATTTCTTATAATGAGGAAATTGTTGGTAAGGCAGTCAAAGGTATCAGAGAAAAGGTTATTATAGCCACGAAAACAGGAGTTTATCATAATCCAGATCGCTCCCTTCGTCTGGACAGTTCACCATGCATAGAAATTTTTGGGATCAAGTTTGAGAGCCCGTTCAAAAAAATAAACCCCCTGATCAAAGGTCTTTAGTTTGCGGTGGCAGTTTCCAATTGAAGTTAAAACACGGATATCTACTGATTTTTCGTTTATTTCAAACATTTTTGTCCAATAGTAGAGGGCATCTTTATATTCTTTGAAGTCATAATGCAGATGCCCCAGACCAATGAGCGCATAGGCATTGTTGTTTTCCATGTCCAAAACTTTCAGGTAAAGCTGTTTTGATTTTTTAAAATCTCTTGTCTTTCTGTATGCATCGGCAACACGTGTCAAAACGGTAATGTTGCGGTCATCATGAACCAGATATTGTTCCCAAATTTCGATTGCCTTGTGGTATTGATTCAAGGCTTTGTAACAGTCTGCAAGCCCGAACAGTGCATAGTTGTTCCCCGGATGGCAGGAAAGACATAGCGAATAATAATTGATTGCCTCTCTAAAATGATTTTGTTTCCTTTCTGTATCACCTAATCCGACAAGTGCATAATTGTTATTTTCTTCCAGATTTAGAATTTTAGAAAAAGCCTCTTTTGCTTCCTGCAACCGATTTTCTTTTAAAAGCTGATATCCTTTTTTTGACAACTCTGAAATTTCTACAAGTTTTGGATCTGTTGTCGAAGCTGAAATTTCAGCGGGATTTTCTAAAATCATTTGATCCAGTTCGAAAGGTAAGCTTTCCATTTTTAACTCCTAAGCATCATGTATTTTATATTTTTTTTTAGTTTTTTATCATTAATGAAACAACAGAAGCTATTTTTTCAGTCAGCATTTCTGCTTTTCTTTTGTCATGAGCAAGCAGATATAGCTTCAGTCCCCTGAAAGAAGCGTTTGACGAGAGCGAAGAAATACGAAAGCTCTACAATAACGATGCAAAAATAAAACAGCTTTACGATACGGCAATGGCAATAGAGGGTATGCCGCGCCACGCATCGACGCACGCCGCAGGTGTGGTTATAACGGACAAACCGCTTGTAGAATATCTGCCGCTTGCGGTAAACGGCGATATAACGGTAACGCAGTACGATATGGATACCGTTGCAAAACTCGGGCTTCTGAAATTCGATTTTCTTGCGCTCCGATATTTAACCATTATCTCGGACACGGAAAAGCTCATAAAAAAGAGAATACCCGACTTTGATATTACCAAAATACCGATTGACGATAAGGACACCTATAAATTTATCTCTTCGGGAAAAACCGACGGAGTTTTCCAGCTTGAGTCCGACGGGGTAAAGCAGGTGCTTATAAAGCTTCAACCCGAGTGTATAGACGACGTTATAGCGTGTATAGCGCTTTACCGCCCCGGTCCTATGGATTCGATACCGTCTTATATAGAAAGGCGGCACAACAGAGCTAAAATAGAGTATAAGACGCCTCTTGTCGAGCCTATACTCAAATCGACCTACGGTTGCATAGTTTATCAGGAGCAGGTAATGCAGATTTTCAGCCGCGTGGGCGGATATTCCTACGGCCGTGCGGATATCGTGCGCAGAATGATGTCCAAGAAAAAGACCGAGGAAATGAAGAAGGAGAGAAGCGCATTTATAGCGGGCGCCTTGAAAAACGGAGTTTCCGAGGATATTGCCGCGTCGCTCTTTGACGAGATGGAGAGCTTTGCAAAATATGCGTTCAACAAGAGCCACGCCGCCGCATACGCCATAATATCTTATCGCACCGCATATCTGAAATCGAAGTTTACGAGGGAATACTACGCATCTCTTATAACCTCGGTGCTCGGATATACCGAAAAAATGACGGAATATATTGATGAGTGCGGCAAGATGGGCATTTGCGTTTTGCCTCCCGATATAAATACGAGCGACGTTTATTTCTCGGTAGATGCCGGAAAGATACTTTTCGGGCTTCTGGCGATTAAAAACGTGGGTAAAAGCTTTATTTCGGCAATTGTAGAAAAACGGCAAGAGAGCGGTAAATACACGTCTTTTGAGGATTTTGTATTCCGTCTTAAAGACGAGGATATAAACAAGAGGCAAGTGGAGGCGCTTATAAAGGCGGGAGCGTTTGATTCTCTCGGTATTCGCCGTTCGCAGCTTCTTGCGGTTTATCAGGAGATAGTAGACAGCGCCGCAAGCATTTCAAAGACAACCTCAAACGGTCAGCTTGACCTGACTCTGCTTATGGGTAGCGATGAGGTAAACGCATCAATGCCGAAGTTCAAATATCCCGATATTCCCGAGATGAACAAAAAAGAACTTCTTTCCTGTGAAAAAGAAGTTCTCGGTATGTATTTTTCGGGCAGAATACTCGATTCGTATAGTAGACATTTGTCTAAAATCAATCCCGTATCAATTTCTGATATACTTTGCGGTAAGATAAAAGATAAGCAAAAGGTAAGAGTTGCGGGTATTGTGACATCGAGAACCGTAAAGAAAACCAAGAACGGCGACAATATGGCTTTTGCCGGTATATATGACGGAAGCGGAGAGATTGAAATAATTGCTTTTCCGAAAACTTACGAGCAATTTTCGGATCTTCTGACCGAAGAAAACGTGGTCTATATAGACGGCACCGTATCAAAGCGCGACGAAGAAGACAGTAAGGTTATAATAAACAACGGAGAATATCTTACGGAAAACTCGGAATATTTGCCCGATGATACGGTTACAAAAAGACTGTTTTTGAAGGTAGAGGACACAAACTCACCGATAGTTTCCGAAATCATTGACACGTTAAAAGGGTTCAAGGGCGATACGGAAATCATTTTTTACAATTGTAAAACAAAGAAATATGTAAAGGCGTCGGGCCTTACAATATCGGTAAACGACAATATACTTTCAATCCTTAAAGATATTCTGGGCGCCGACTCCGTTATTCTCAAATAATCAATAATATTCTTCCAGAATCTCGTTTAACTCCTCTTTGCTATCGGCTTTTATGCCGTCGGAGAGGAGTTTTTGGTCGCTTTTCGGCAGGGTAAAGACGTAAACGTCAAGAGTATAGAGGAGCGAATTATCCTCAAATACCCCTATTCTGCCGTTGTACTCCTTGACTTCATAGTTTTTTTCATCTTCCGTTACGTTTATTACCGGCAACACGCCCGTTTCGTTTTTTGGGGCAGTTACGTTTTCAAGCTTTGCGTCAAAGACGAAAAAACAGGTCATAACCGATGCCGCAACGAATAATAAAACAAGAAAAACGGTAAAATAAAAGTACTTTTTTTCAACGTACAACTCGTTTGTGTTTTCGGATTCCATTTTTTTAACTCCTTACGTAAGAATATATCCTATTGTTG
>CAMGRB010000170.1 GCA_946061315.1 uncultured Clostridia bacterium
TGGGCAGACTATCAAAATAGATTTTGACTCGAGAGAAGTTTTTATAGACGGTGAAAAGGTAGAGGAGGGTTACGTGCAGTATATCGGCGCAATGCTCTATCCCGACTATGATAACGAATACTATAACCCGGCAACAAAGATATTTGAAGCAACCGTTCCCGAGGGCTACGTCTTTGCCATGGGAGATAACAGAAACAATTCCGGTGACAGCCGTATAATAGGCTTTGTAAGCGAAGATTTTATCGTGGGTAAAGCAGTTTTCAGAATCGCCCCGTTCTCCAAGATGGGCGCACTTTAAGCGGAGGTTTTTATGCAGTCCGATATAATTCAATGGTTCCCCGGTCATATGGCGAAAACGCGCCGTATGATGAGTGAAAATCTAAAATCGGTCGATATAGTTATCGAGGTACTTGACGCAAGGATACCGTACAGCTCAAAAAACCCCGAAATATCGGATATAACGGACAAAAAGCCCTCGCTTACGATATTGAACAAGTCCTCTCTTGCCTCGCAAAAGATAACCGACGAGTGGATACGCTATTATTCCTCGCTCGGCAAAGAAGCAATAAGCGTTGACTGTATAAACGGAATCGGCATTGCAAAAATAGAGCCTACCGTAAGAAAAATACTTGCCGAAAAAATAAAAGCTTATGAAAACAAGGGTATGGCGGGCAGAAAGCTACGCGCCATGGTGGTAGGAATACCGAACGTGGGAAAATCCTCACTTATAAACAAGCTTTGCGGCTCTCGGAAAGCCAAGGTTGAAAACCGCCCCGGCGTTACGCTTGACAAGCAATGGATACAGGTATCCCCCGCCCTTGACCTTATGGACATGCCCGGCGTTTTGTGGCCGAAATTTGAGGAAAAGAAGGTCGGTGAAAATCTCGCCATAACGGGAGCGATAAAAGACGATATTCTCGATACGGAGCAAATAGCGACTATTCTCTGCGCGAGGCTTAAAAAAGTGGCGCCCGAGCTTTTTATGGCGCGCTACAAAATTTCTCAAAGCGAGCTTGACGGGTGCGAAACCGACTATGAAATATTGGAGCTTGTAGGCAGAAAAAGAGGTTTTCTTATTTCCGGCGGTGAAATAGACACGGAAAGAGCCTCAAATATGCTCCTTGACGAGTTCAGGGGGGCAAAAATAGGGAGAATTTCACTTGAAGCTCCAAATACCGCAGGAGAGAAAAATGCTTGATTATACTTTTGAGGAACAGTTCAGAAACGAAAACGTTAAGATAATCTGTGGCGTTGACGAGGCAGGCAGAGGTCCTTTGGCGGGTCCTGTGGTTGCCGCCGCCTGTATTTTACCCGACGGGCTTATAATAGAGGGTCTTAACGACTCAAAGAAGCTCTCGGAAAAGAAACGCGAGCTTCTGTTTGACGTTATTGTAAAAGAAGCGCTTGACTTCTCTATCGCCTCGGCATCGGTTGAAGAAATTGAAGAAATAAACATACTGAATGCCGCAATGCTCGCTATGAACCGCGCAATATCTTCGCTAAAAATAAAGCCCGACCTTGCTTTGATTGACGGCAACACGTCAAGAGGCTTTGCCCTTCCCACAAGGACGGTTGTCGGAGGAGATGCAAAATGCCCCTCTATTGCTGCCGCTTCAATTCTTGCAAAGGTAACGAGGGACCGTATGTGCCTTGATTTCGATAAGGAATACCCCGAATACGGTTTTGCAAAGCACAAGGGCTACGGAACGGCGGTTCATATTGAAGCGATAAAGAAATACGGCGTAACTCCCATCCACCGCCCGAGCTTTCTTAAATTTCTTGACAAATGATAACCAAAAAAGACGTCGGAAATTTCGGTGAGGACGCCTGCGTGAAATACTTGCGCAAGAACGGCTACAAAATAATAGGGCGCAACGTGAGAATGGGGCATCTTGAAATCGATATTATAGCCTCCGACAAGACGCATATCGTTTTTGTCGAGGTAAAGACAAGAAATACCGAAAAGAACAATATTTTAAGACCTGCTGCGGCAGTTGATGCGGATAAGCGAACAAATCTTATAAACTTCGCATATTCTTTTGTTAAGAGTCTTCCCGAAAAAGAAAAGAACAAGCAACCGAGAATAGACGTTTGCGAGGTTCTTGTATCGGGGGACAAAAAACTGAAAGTCTGCGATTTTAACTACATAGAAAACGCAGTTACGAGGTAATATGATTCCGCTTTTCGATCTTCACTGTGATACTCTTACAAAAATGTGCGCAAACGGTTTTTCGTTTTCGTCTTCTCCACTCAATATTTCAAAGGAAAAAGCAAAAGTTTTCTCACCCTATATACAAGTCTGTGCCATATGGAGCGATGACAGCCTTTCGGACAAAGACGCTTTTTTGCGTTATAAAGAGGTTGTCCGATACAAAAAAAGTCAGGATATGTATTTTTGCTCCTCCGTCAGAAAATTCCGCGAAAGCTCGTTTATTCTTGCCGTTGAGGACGCAAGAATACTCGAGGGAGATATTTCACGTCTTGAAAAATTAAGAGCTGACGGCGTGAGGTTTTTAACGCTTGTCTGGAAAGGCTCCTCCTGCATAGGCGGCGCGTGGAATACAAACGAAGGGCTTACCGACTTTGGAAAAGAGGTAGTTTTACACTCGCTCGAGCTCGGTATTATCCCGGATATTTCTCACTCTTCGAGAAAAAGCGCAAACGATATTCTTTCAATCGCCGAAAAGCGTGATTTGCCCGCAGTTGCCACCCATTCGGATTCATATTCCGTTTGCCAAAACGACAGAAATCTTACGGACTACGACTTTTTGCGAATAAAATCTCTCGGCGGCGTTGTCGGAATAAGCCTTGCGCCCGAGCATTTGTCGGATACGGGAAAAGCGAATACAAAAGATATATTAAACCATGTTGAACACTATCTTACGTTAGGCGGCGAGGATACGGTCTGCCTCGGGTGCGACTTTGACGGCATTTCTTCTCTGCCCGACGGAATAAATGACGTTGGCGACCTGAAAAATCTCTATGCCTCGGTATCAGACGAGTTTGGCAGGGGTGTCGCCGAGAAAATATTTTTTCAAAACGCCTACGCTTTTGCACGCAAACACTTAAAATAACGTTGAAAGGAGTTACAAATGTCTGTTTTTGCTATGGCGGATCTTCATCTGCCTCTTTCCGTTGACAAGCCTATGGATATATTCGGCTCAAGATGGCAGGATTACGTCGGTAAAATAAAAAAGAATTGGTGCGCCGTTGTAACTCCCGAAGACACGGTAATTATGCCGGGCGATATTTCGTGGTCTATGAGCCTGAACGATTCCTTGAACGACTTTCGTTTTATTGAGGACTTGCCCGGTAAAAAGCTTATCGGCAAAGGCAACCACGATTATTGGTGGGCTACAATGTCAAAAAACCGTGCCTTTGTGAAAGAACAGGGCTTTGGCACGATAGATTTTCTTTTCAACAACGCTTACAAGGTAGAAAATTTCATAATATGCGGCACAAGAGGCTGGTACGTCGATGAAAAAGCGCAAGGCTCCAACAGCGGTGCAGAATACGAAAAAATCGTTTTGCGTGAGGCGGCGCGCCTTAAAATCGGTCTTGATGAAGCAATTAAATTAAGAGGTGACGGCAACGAGGAGATCCTTGTGTTCTTTCACTTCCCTCCCGTGTTCAATTCGTTTGTCTGCGAGGAGATTGTGGAGGTTTTGCTCTCCTACGGCATCAAGCGTTGCTATTTCGGGCATATACACGGTGTTTACAATATTCCGCGCAGTATAAACTACCGCGGAATAAACTTTTCCATAGTGTCTGCGGACTATCTTGATTTTGTACCGATGATAATCGTATAATATTTTTGAAATAATTCGGAAATTGTCTTGACTTTTTCGATTTATTTATATATAATGGTAAGGATAATTGAATAAGCATGTGGGTGCT
>CAMGRB010000171.1 GCA_946061315.1 uncultured Clostridia bacterium
GTCCAGCGGGTCGCGCGACTCGTCTTCGCTCCTTGCTCCAGCCATTGCAGCCGCAGAAGGGTCGATGGTTGTCTCCTCGCTGTCGAGTTCTATCTTTTCGTTCAGTGCTGTTGTGCGAAGTCCGTAGGTGCTCATATCAACACTGTCTTCAAGGTCTTTAAGCTGCTGTTGTTGGTTTGGCACTCTTAGGCATGGAATCAGCAGTCGCAGATACCAGAACGTCTTTTCCCATTCCGCCATCTCGAATGTCATTATTGCCGCCACACGGGAATACACTCTCACAAACTGCTTACACTTCATCTTGAAGTCCGCCTTTCCGTTTTCCTCCCACTCTATTTCGGGGTTATAACTCCATACATAACCGCCGATTTTGAAGAGGCAGAAACTCTTTCCGATACGGTACGCGGTGAGGGCGGCTTCGGCTCAACGGGCAGAAAATAACGTTTTATCGACACTTATAAGCGTTTTTGCTCTTTTGAGCGACATCAAACGTTAAAAAACCTGTTTTGCAGTCCGACCGCATTTTAATCTATGCCGCACGTGCGGCAACCGGAGGTAAAAATTTGAATTTATTCGATAAATCGAAAAGCATAATCTGCTTTGTCAGACACGGGCAAACGGATTGGAATACAAAAGGTCTTATGCAAGGCAGGGAGGAGATACCTCTCAACGAAAACGGAATAAAGCAAGCCGAATGGGCGGCAGACTTTTTCCGTATAGCAAAAGAAAAATACGGAGTGCGCTGGGACAAGGTTGTATCCAGCCCTCTGTCAAGAGCCGAGAAAACGGCAAGAATAATAGCAAACGGAGCAAAATGTGATAACTTCTACACCGATCCTCGCCTCATTGAGCGTGACTTCGGCGCTCTTTCGGGACTTCATTACGACGCTTACTGTAAAGCAATAAGTGAAAACGCCGAGGGAGTGTCGACAATAGAAACGGTTGAGAGCTTGCTCTCAAGAGTAAACGATTTTATAAAAAGCAACGTCAGACCGGGAGAAAACGTTATAGTCGTTACTCACGGCGGGGTAGGCAAAATATACGCCGTCAATTCCGAAAAGGTACCCGGTATTAAAAAAGAGGATATAAGAATGTTTTCAAACTGCCATATAACGCTCTATTCCTACGACGGAGAGAAAACGCTCCTCGAATATTACAACGCTTCACCCGAGCGCCTTTGCGACCCCGATTTTATCGGATTGGAGGAAAAATGAAAAAACTTTCTTTAATACTTGCCTTGCTCCTGCTCGCTTGTACGCTTTCCTTTACGTCGTGCAACAAAAATCTTTATGACCCCAATTACGTTTACGACGGAGAATCCCTTGTCGGCAAATGGCGCGAGGAGAGCCACAGCGATGAGGGTTACTGTACGTATGAGTTTGATAGTGACGGTAATGAAATTTACAGATGCTTTATCTATGGTATGGAATGTAAAGTATGTGTTAATGATTACCATGTGAGAGAGAACAACAAAATAATAATATCAAACGAAAACGGGGAGTTTTCCGAAAATTATTTTTCAATAAACTCTGACGGGAAACTTATAATTTCCGACGGAAAAAACGACTTATTCGTTCTTGTAAAATACGACCTTACCTATAATATCAATATAGACGAGTTGACTGGAGAATGGATACGTACCGACGAAGACGTAGATCAAAGCTTTGTGTTTAACGGTGACGGCACTATGGTATTCAAAAATTTGGGCGAATCGGCGGAACTGAAATACTCCGTAAAGGATAATACGCTCTATATGATGCCTGTCGGATGTGCTTTTATTCCGGACAACGTTATGAAAACTAAATATAATAAGGAAGGAAACGTTTTGAAGCTTATCGCCGACGACGGCAGTGTCAGGACGTTTGAAAAGGAGTAATTATGGAGCTTTTTGAAAAGAAAATAAAATCGGAGCAGATTTTCGACGGTAAGATAGTAAAGCTTTTCGTCGATGACGTTGAGTTGCCTGACGGAAGGATGGCAAAGCGCGAGATAGTTCGCCACCCCGGTGCCGTCTGCGTCGTTCCCGTAACGGACGACGGATGCGTTATAATGGTAAGGCAGTTCAGATATCCGTTTGCAAGCGTACTCCTCGAAGTGCCCGCAGGCAAGCTTGAATACGGTGAGGATCCTCTCTCGGCAGTAAGGCGTGAATTAAGTGAGGAGAGCGGAGCCGAGGCAAAGAATATAGAATATATAGGAAAGATTTATACAAGCGTTGCCATATTTGACGAGCAGATATATACGTATCTTGCAACGGGGCTTACGTTCAGGGATGCGCACCCCGACGAGGGCGAATTTCTCGAGGTTGAAAAAATACCTCCTGACACTCTTGTAAAAATGGTAATGGACGGAGAGATACCCGATGCCAAAACGCAGATAGCTATACTCAAAGCGGACAAGATACTCTCCGAGAGGAAAGCATCAAAATAAAAGAGGTACTTTATGGATAAGTATATAAGTATAAAAAGAACGAAAATGATAGATGAGGCGGCGCTCGGGCATAAGCCGAGGGGAATGTTTGTTTCCATTATGATCTTTTTGCTCGTGTATATAATAGCCACCGCCATACAGGGATTTATAACGTCGGTACCGACGGCTATATACGTTGTGGGCAAAACCGATTATATGAATCTTATCCTTTCATTTGCAAGAGGTGAGATGTCCCAGTCGGACTTTCTTGAGGGAATGAACGCCATAGTCGAGGGCGTGCCCTCGTGGCTCACCATTATATCCCTTTTTGCTACGGCGGCGGTAGCGGCTACTGCCATAGTTTACTGTAAGGTGATAGAAAAGAGAAAGCTCTCCTCTATGGGAATAAGAAAAAACGGGGCTGTGACCGAATATCTTATCGGGCTTCTTATCGGACTTGTTATGTTTTCGCTTTCTTTCCTTATCGCCTGGGCGTGCAAGTCGGTAAATATATCTTTTGATCCTGCGTCGGTATCTCCGATAATAATACTGTATTTTATTGCTTTCGTCGTTCAGGGCGCCGCCGAGGAGCTTTTGTTGCGCGGATATTTTATGGTTTCGCTCGCAAGAGATTACAGCGCGGCAATGGCGGTGTTTGTCAGCTCAATAGCTTTTTCGCTTCTGCATCTCGGCAACACGGGCGTCGGAATACTTCCTATTATAAATATATTCCTTTTCGGTGTGTTTATGGCGATATACGTATTCAAAAGGGGCGACCTCCTCGGAGCTTGCGCAATACACACAATGTGGAATTTTGCACAGGGCAATATATTCGGCTCAAACGTTAGCGGAATGAAGCTTTTGCCGTCGATATTCAGAACCGAATCAACAGCAGACAGAGTTGTGGCAAACGGCGGAGCGTTCGGGCTTGAAGGCGGAGTTGCGGTAACTATCGTTCTTCTCATAGCCATAGGAGTAGCACTCGTTATAAAGACGAAGAAAACGGAGCTTTCCGTCACCGAGGAGATTGCGGAATAATATTCACAATAAATGAATAAATTCACGAATATTCGTGCATAAATACAACACAAAAAAGAGTCGGGAACGTAATTCCGGCCCTTTATTTTTGCTTGTAACGGTGCGCAAACGCCTGAAAACTCGGATTGTTTGTTGAAATTGTACAATAAGGGTATGCTCCTGAATAAAATGCGTATAAAAATCGACAAATATTCGTTTTTGTGAATATTTTTTCAAAAAACCTATTGACAAGTGAATATCGGGGGTGTATAATAGAGCCATCTTAAAGAGAACCGACAGAAAATCGGAGATTTGAGAAATGAAAAAATATTTAAGGAGAAAAAGAAAATGAAAAAAATTATTTCGGTAGCACTTTGCCTGG
>CAMGRB010000172.1 GCA_946061315.1 uncultured Clostridia bacterium
CCGCAAAACTTGCGGCAACCTTTTTGTGATTTGTTTATGCTTCTTCAGATACGATTGCTTCTTCCGAAGGATCTTCTGCCTCGGCGGGGAAGTAGTATTCAAGCATCCATTCGTATCTTCCCTGACACCAGGATACAAGATATTCAAGAGCGTCGTTATAGCTGTTCATATCGACGTTATAGGACATAGTCGTATAATTACTCGATATACTGAACTTATTGTAGTTTTTATCAAAGGAAGCACGTATATTCTCATCTTTTACGATCTTGTTTATGGTGCTATATTCGACGAGCTCACCGTCTTCGTCGTACGTATCCTCGTAAAATCCTGTGAAAACGTCCTCGTATTCAATTATATATTGCTTTACAAGCTCCATAAATTCGGGAGAATATTTGTTAAGACAGTAGAACCAGATACGGTAGGTATCATCGGCTCCACCTTTCCAGGTAACGTCCGCCCAGGAGCCAGTTGTGCTATCTCCGGGAGTTCCGTTTCCGTATCCCTTGTTGTTCCAATAAGCAGTCCAGGAGTTTGCGTTTCCTCCGCCGGCAATGGTTACGTTTCCGAATGCAAGGTCAAAATCCCATGCGGGACCGCCGTAAAGCTTGCCGTCCTTTATATAGAATCTTGTGGAGTCCCAAACCATATCGACGTTTTTGACGTATTCGTTGAAAATATAGTATTTAGCAACCGAGTCAACGTCAATATATTTCTGAATTTCGTCCCAATCTCCGCTCATAACCGCAAAGTCTATCTGATACATAGTGGAGTAGAGCTTCGAGTATGCCTCGGCAGAGAGCTTTTCGGGACTTTCAACGAGAACTTTTATTTTGAATATCGGAGAAGTGATATAGAAGAGTCCCGCATCGTTTTTATCTTCTACCTCAAGGAGAAAATCGGTTTCCTTGTCAATATCTACTCGGGTTTCGTCAACATCAACGGGGGTTGTGACAATGTACGAGCCGTTATACACTCCGTCAATGTAGAGGTCAACGAACTGATATTGCGGCGTGTAATCAAGACCGAGCGCATAGCCGAGCTCAAATGCGAGGGAGTTTCTTATCAACGTTCTGTCATAGAGGTTAGCAAGCAAACAGTACTTTTTACCTTCGCCAAATCCGAACAGATCAATATTTCTCGAGAATTTTATATTGAAGGGATACTTATTTGCGTTTGCCGTCGAGTTACCTCTTATTCTTATCTTACCGTCAAAATCGCTTATTTTCTGCATAACACCGTTTTCATCGCTGTAAATTACGGTGATGCCCGCCCAGGTATAATTGACTTTTTCGTATTTTTTAGTCGTTTCAAGGTATATAACCGGTACGTTTGAGGAATTGTACTTTATTTTCGGTAAAATTTCCTCGATGGTTTTTACAAGCTCGTCAACCTTTTCCTGCGTTAAGGGATGCTCATAATTTTCGAGTATCGGCTTTACGACGGTTACGGTATCCGGCGTGTAGTAGGTTTCATAGTACGGAGAAATATACTTTATGAGCTCGTCGAGAGCAGAGTAGTCAACCTCGCGTGACTCAAATTCTCCGCAGACCGTACATTTGTTGTATTCCACGCCTCTTTTATCGAGCGTCATCCAATTTTGAGTGTGGGGCAATTTATCAACGGGAATATATTCCTCGGTACCGCAAACGTTACATACGACCTTTTTGGATCCGGGGGATGAGCAGGTGGCTCTTATCTCGTTGACGACCTTAAAATCGTGCTCCTCGGAAACGGTGGATATCTCGTCAAGCACGCTTCCGCAGTCAAGACAGTAAATTACCGAAAGCCCGGACGCCTGGCAGGTGGGCTTATAGAGCTCAAGCGTTACCTGACGCACGTGATCCTTACATACTCTCTTTGACTCATCTACAGAGGAGCCCGAAGGATCTGCAACGTACTTGCGCAGAGCCAGAAGATCGGAAAGATCGGTTTTTCCGTCGCCGTTTACGTCACACGCAAACGAGCTTACGTTAAGTGAAGAGCCTGCAAGATAACTGCCGAGAATTTCAACGTCGGCAACGTTAATCCTTCCGTCACCGTTAATATCTCCTACCTTGTAAGCGTTGGGGTTGAAATCTTCATAAAATACTTCAAGACACTTTTTACATACGTAAAGCTTAAAGTCCGCTTTTGTCTGAACCGTAACGGTAAGTGCCTGCTTCTGATGCCCCGTGTGCTCGGCGGTTACAATCTTCACCTTCTGCTTGCATCTGATACAGTCTATTACCGTATATTCGTCCGTGGTACACGAAAGAGCAGACGCTTCAAGGATTGAGCCGGAGTGACCGAGTGGCGATAGCTCCGTATATTTTCCGCAAACAACGCACTCCGTATGTCCTCCGTTTTCACAGTCGGGCAAAACGTCAAGATAACCGTAGAAGTGCGAGGTGCATTTGTAACTGCTTGCAAGAACGAAATTCTTAAGAGATGAGCCGCCCGTAAATCCATCGTTTTTGGCAATGATAAACTGGGCTGCGGGAAGATCCTGCGCTCCCGTTGAGGTCACACCGGTTCCTATTACCATCCATTCAAGGTCAGGCGATTTTGAAAACGCGTTTGCACCGACGTATGTAACCGTGTCAGGTATGTAAACGTTTTCAAGATAACTGTTATAGAACGCATTCGTATCAATTTTCGTAACGTTATTGAAATCTATCTTTTTTACGGAAGCAAAAGCAAAAGCATAAGGCGAAATTGTCGTGACCGTATCGGGAACGACGTAGAGTTCCGCCGATTTACCGGCAGGATAGAAATGCAAGGTTTTAAGGTCGGTGCTTAAAAGCACTCCGTCTTTGACAATATATTTTGCAACGGAGCCGGCAACGCTAAATTCCTTAATCGACGAGCATCCGTAAAATACGTCTGCCGAGAGAGTTACGGAGCCGATTGTAACCGACGTTATGTTGGAGCAACCGTTAAAAGCGCTGTTACCTATGGAGGTTACCTGCGGTATATTGACGTGACCTTTAAGGGCACGGCAGGAATAGAAAGCTTCTTTTCCTATTGAAACGGCATCGCTTGAAATTTCTATGTTCGTCAGAGCATAGCAGTTATAAAAAGCCCTTTCATTGTAGGACGTTATAGCACCTTTCGTCGTCACCGTCATAAGAGAGGAGCAGCCGTAGAACATATTATTAGGAATCGTCTTTATGCCCTCCGGGAACGTTACCCCGGTAATACCGACGCAGTTGTAAAACGCCGCATTTCCGATAGCTGTCACGGAATCGGGAATTACGACCTCACCGTATATGTACGTACCCGAAAATGCATCGTTTTTTATCTCGATAAGGGTATCGGGCAGGGTAAGCTTACCGAAAACGTTTTTGCCGGCAGACTTGAAAGCCGATGCACCTATCACGGTCACGGTATATTCCTGATCGTTTACCGTTACGGTTGACGGAACGTTGAACTCCTTGGTCCTCTCGGAAAGAGTTACGCCGGTTATCGTTGCGGTCATATTCGTATCGTTTGCGGTAACCTTCCATACAATTCCGCTATCGTCGGTATATTCGGCATTTACGGTCGCGGCAGACGACACAAGGCAGAAAGCCGCCGTAAAGACGAAAATAAATACAAAAAAGGATAAAAATTTCTTCATATAACACTCCTGTTTTGTTATTTTGCACATAATTATTGTATCACAAACCTTTCAATATGTCAATATATAATAACATATTTTATGCACTTAAAATATTAAATATTTTGTGCGTACACGCTTGAAAAAGAGAGCATTGTGTGCTATACTGTTTTAGGTCTTTCTGGGACCGCAC